>NZ_JBFUIC010000018.1:0-44932 GCF_056402075.1 Pseudomonas sp. P4_C3 | reverse complement strand
CAATGTAGGAGCTGCCGAAGGCTGCGATCTTTTGAATTCCCGAGCACTTAACGCGCTGCCTGCCTGGGCAACGCGGTTCCATAAAAACAACAGCGAGGTGAAAGCATGTCTGGTAATCGTGGTGTGGTGTATCTCGGCGCTGGCAAGGTCGAAGTGCAGAGTATTGACTATCCGAAAATGCAGGACCCGCGCGGCAGGAAGATTGAACACGCTGTCATCCTGCGTGTGGTGTCCACCAACATCTGTGGTTCCGACCAGCACATGGTGCGCGGGCGTACCACGGCGCAAACCGGCCTGGTGCTGGGCCATGAGATCACCGGTGAAGTGATCGAGAAGGGCAGCGACGTCGAGAACCTGAATATCGGCGACCTGGTGTCCGTACCGTTCAACGTGGCTTGCGGGCGCTGCCGCTCCTGCAAAGAAATGCACACCGGCGTGTGCCTGAGCGTCAACCCGGCGCGTCCCGGTGGCGCTTATGGTTATGTCGACATGGGCGACTGGACCGGTGGCCAGGCCGAATACGCCATGGTGCCGTACGCCGATTTCAACCTGCTGAAACTGCCGGATCGCGACCGGGCCATGGAAAAAATCCGCGACCTGACCTGCCTTTCCGACATCCTGCCGACCGGCTATCACGGTGCCGTGACCGCTGGCGTCGGCCCGGGCAGCACCGTATACATCGCCGGTGCCGGTCCGGTCGGCCTGGCGGCGGCCGCATCCGCTCGCCTGTTGGGTGCGGCGGTGGTGATCATCGGCGACGTCAACACCGTGCGCCTGGCTCACGCCAAGGCCCAGGGCTTCGAAATCGCCGACCTGTCCCTGGACACGCCGCTGCACGAGCAGATCGCCGCACTGCTCGGCGAGCCGGAAGTGGATTGCGCCATCGACGCTGTAGGCTTCGAAGCCCGTGGCCATGGCCATGACGGCGTGAAACACGAAGCCCCGGCCACCGTACTCAACTCGCTGATGGGCGTGGTGCGTGTGGCAGGCAAGATCGGCATCCCCGGCCTCTACGTGACCGAAGACCCGGGTGCTGTCGACGCTGCCGCGAAAATGGGCAGCCTGAGCATCCGCTTCGGTCTGGGCTGGGCCAAGTCCCACAGCTTCCATACCGGCCAGACCCCGGTGATGAAATACAACCGCGCGCTCATGCAAGCCATCATGTGGGACCGCATCAACATCGCCGAAGTGGTAGGCGTTCAGGTGATCAGCCTGGATCAGGCTCCGCAGGGTTATGGCGAGTTCGATGCCGGCGTACCGAAGAAGTTTGTGATCGATCCGCACAAGATGTTCAGCGCGGCCTAAGGCCATCGGGTTAAAAAAAGGGCGACCGAGGTCGCCCTTTTTTTTGTTCAATGGCCTGTCGGTGGCATGGTCAGGACTCTGTAGTTGAACTCACATTCCTTTTCCACCCGTGAATCGCAGTGTTCAACGGACTTGGCTTTGTTGGAAGCGCCGGCCTTTTCTTTAATGGGTTGCGCCTCCCATTTTGTGCCCTTGACGGGGGCCCACTCTCTGAAGGAGTACAACGTCATCCTGGCAAACGCATACCAGTCGTCACCCTCGTAATCACACGAAACTACATCCGTATTACCTTCGGAACTGACGGTCCGGTAGAGCGCTCCGGTGAATACGAAGGTTTTAAGATCTCCCTCGTTGGCATAGGGGTTTTCGCCTACCCAGACGCGGCCGTTCGGACCGGGGGCGGTATAGCTGTAGCCTTGTTCCTCCTGTTTTTGTTTGATGCTTGCAGCTGACGGACACATAGTGGTTGCCGCCAAAGCGTTGGCTGTGAATACTGACAGTAGTACGGCACTTGCCGCGAGTGTTTTACGTATCATGATGTACTCCTTTACACGGGTTTGAGCCGTCATGTTGGGGGAGGTGGACTGCGGCAGGTACTATCAGTATTGATAGGTTGCGTTGACGCCTTATTCATCGCGCGACATCCAGGGATTCACGTTTCTTATACGTGACCGGGGTAAAAGTGGATGCGCGGCAAGGAACATGATTGAGGATGCCTGGTCAAACCGGCAGTTTTACCGCCGGTTTTCGGATGGTTTCATGGCACAAGAGGATGTCTGGATGAAGATTTCACGCGGCATTGCATTGGCTTCGCTGTTGGCACTGTCCGCCAGTCCGGCCTTTGCACAGTTCAGCCTGAACGATGCGGCCAATGCGATTTCGGGCATCAAGGGCGGTGACGTGGCAGCGACTGCCGCACCCACACCGCAGACAGCCGACTTGCTGAGCACGCTCACTCAATTGAACATCACCCCACAGCAAGCCATCGGCGGTGCCGGGGCGATGCTGGGGCTGGCGAAGAACCAGTTAAGTTCGACCGACTACTCGGAACTGGCCAAAAGCGTGCCAGGCATCGACATGCTCTCGGGCGGCGGCGAGTTGGGTGCGCTGGCCGGTCTGCTCGGCTCCAGCGGCAAAGCGGCAGGGCTGGACAATGCCCTGGGTAACGTCAAGGACACCAACGACCTGAACAACGCCTTCAGCGCCCTGGGCATGGACAGCGGCATGATCGGCCTGTTTACCCCGGTGCTCCTGCAGTACCTCGGTCAGCAGGGCGTCGGCGGTACGCTGCTGAGCAGCCTGGGCAGCATCTGGGGCACCGGTAGCTGATTCAGCGGTGCCCGGCGCGCAAGGCGTCGATGCGCTGATCCTTCTCGATCCAGAGCTGGTTGACCCAGTTCTGGACCTTCTCGCGAAACAGCGGATCGTTTTCGTAGTCGCCCTGCCACAGCGCCGGGTCGAGATCGCGGGTCTGGATATCGATGATGACCCTTGGCACATCGCCGCTGATCAAGTCCCAGAACCCCGGAATCTTCTGCTGCGGGTAAACCACCGTCACATCGAGAATCGCATCCAGCTGTTCGCCCATTGCCGCCAGTACAAACGCCACGCCGCCAGCCTTTGGCTTGAGCAGGTAGTTGAACGGTGATTGCTGTTGAGCGCGTTTGGCCGACGTGAACCGCGTGCCTTCCAGATAATTGACCACGGTTACCGGTTGGCGCTTGAACAGCTCGCAGGCCTGTTTGGTGATCTCCAGATCCTTGCCCGCCAGTTCCGGGCGTTTGGCCAGGAATGCCTTGCTGTAGCGCTTCATGAACGGGTAATCCAGCGCCCACCACGCCAGGCCCAGGAAGGGCACCCAGATCAGTTCTTTCTTGAGGAAGAATTTGAAGAACGGTGTGCGTCGGTTCAGCGTCTGGATCAGCGCCGGGATGTCGACCCAGGATTGATGGTTGCTGATCACCAGGTACGAGGTATCACGGCGCAGATCGTCACCGCCGCGGATGTCCCATTGGGTGGGGATGTACAGGCGGAAAATCAGCTTGTCGATCTCGGACCAGGTCTCGGCGATCCACATCACCACCCATGAGGCGTAATCGCGAAAACGGCCAGGCAGGACCAGCTTGAGCAGGGCAAACACCAGCAGTGGCCCGATCAGGACCAGGGTGTTGAGCACAAGCAGCAGGGTCACGAAACAGCCGGTGAGCAGGCGGCGCATAAGTCACTCGTGGAGGCGGTTGGGCGCGCCATGATAAGCAGCTTCGGGCGGCAGGCCAAATCGGTGCTGACGAATGTTTCACTTTTGGGTCGGTAACGTTGTGGGAACGATCAAGCGAACGACGGTCTAAAATCCGATTGCTCACTCTCATGGAAACCCATTACGTGAAATCCCTCCTTGCAGTGCTCTCCCTTATCGCCCTGCCGGTCATGGCCGCCGAGCCGACCCTGTACGGGCGTTACGAATACATTGCCCTGCCGGAAATCGGCGGGCAGGTTCTCAAGGCCAAAATGGACACCGGCGCCCTGACCGCGTCGCTGTCGGCCAAGGACATCGAAACCTTCAAGCGTGACGGCGAAGACTGGGTGCGTTTCCGCCTCGGCACCAAGGACGCGAGCAACCAGGTCTACGAACACAAGGTCGCGCGCGTCAGCAAGATCAAGACCCGTTCCGAAGAGGACGAAGAGGACCGCGAAGTCGTCGCGCCGACCAAGCGTCCGGTGGTCGATCTGGAACTGTGTCTGGGCAACGTCAAGCGCACCGTGGAGGTCAACCTCACCGACCGCAGCAGCTTCAACTACCCGTTGCTGATTGGCGCCAAGGCGTTGCGTGAGTTCGGGGCGGCGGTGAATCCGGCTCGGCGGTTTACGGCCGACAAGCCGGATTGCTGATCTTTTGCAGGCTTAAACCTTCGGCATCGTCGCAATCATCGAAGGCCGCTGGCTCACCTCGAAATACCACGCCGCCAGTTGCGGATTCGCCGTGCGCCAGTCCAGATCCGGATGGCGCAAATCCAGGTAACCCAGTGCACAGGCCACGCTGATCGCGGCCACGTCGAAGTGGCAGGTCAGCTCGGCAATCGCGTCCTTTTCCAGCAATGCCAGGGCGCGGCGGATTTTGTCGCGCTGGCCGTCGAGCCATTCGTCCCAGTGTTTTTCCGGGGCGCGCAGGGCGACTTCGTAGCGCACCAGCACGGCCGCGTCCATGATCCCGTCGGCCAGCGAAGCGAGGGTCAGGCGCCGCCAGCGGGCCGAGCCTTCGCGGGGGATCAGCGGGTTGCCGACGTGCTGCTGATCGAGGTAATCGAGGATGACCCGGCTGTCATGGATGATGTTGCCATCGGCCAGGCGCAGCGCCGGGATCTTACCCAGGGGATTATCTTCGATCAGCGTGAGGTCCGGGTTGACCGGGGTGAGTACGCTGGTCTGCAACGCCACGCGGTCCTGTTGACCGGTTTCGTGCAGCAGCACCATGACTTTGCGAACGAAGGGAGAGAGCGGGTTGTGGTACAGGGTCATGCTCGGGGCAGACATGGCAGCGTCTCGATCGGTGGCAGTGTCGGGCAGCATAGCGTGTTGATCCGATTGCTCAAGATCACAATCTCCTGTGGGAGCGAGCTTGCTCGCGATAACGGTACGACAGTCACTATCAGTGTTGACTGATCTATCGCCATCGCGAGCAAGCTCGCTCCCACAGGGATCAGTGGCGTTGCAGGAGGCCGCGCAGGGCAAGAGCGGCCGGGATGCCAAGCCCCAACCAGCTCAACGAATCCCAAACACCATCCCCGAGCAACGCGGCAAACAACCCTGCCGCGCTGAGCACTGCGATGACGGTCGGAATGGCAAACACTTTCCAGAAGTTCGACTGCCGGGGCTTCATGCCACGCTCTCCGCTTTTTCCGCCACGGGTTTTACAGCCTTGCGCCGCACCACCCACAGATAAACACCGCTGCCGAGCACGATGATGGTCAGCACATCCAGGGTCGCCCAAAGGATCTTCATCGGCATGCCTCCGTAGTCGCCGAAGTGCAGTGGCTGCGACATGCCCATGGCGTCCATGTACCACGGTCGTTCGGCCACGGCAGTGACTTGCAGGGTGCTGGCGTCGATCAGTACCGGCGTCAGCAGGTGCGAGGTCAGGTGCGTGCTGCCTTTCATGAACACTGCGTAATGGTGCTCGCTGGAGAATCGCGTGCCGGGAAAGGCGATGAAGTCCGGCTGCATGCCCGGCGCAACGTCCCTGGCGATGTCGAGCAGATGGGTGGCCGGCGCCCGTTGCGTCAGCGGTGGCGCATCGCGGTACGGCGCGACCATCGCGCTCAGGCTGTCGTTGCGCCAGGCGGCAATGATCAGGTCGGCGCAGGCACTGATCACGCCCGTCACGCCGACCACCAGGGCCCAGGTCAACGTCACCACGCCGATCAGGTTATGCAGGTCGAGCCAGCGCAGGCGCRTGGATTTGTCCTGGCGCACGGTGGCGAATTTCAAGCGGCGCATGAACGGCAAATACAACACCGTGCCGGAAACGATCGCCACCACGAACAGAATCCCCATGAACGCCAGCAGCAATTTGCCCGGCAAACCGGCGAACATGTCCACGTGCAGGCGCAGCATGGTCAGCATGAAGCCGCCGTTGGCCGATGGCGTCTCCAGCGCTTCGCCGGTACGGGCGTCGAGCATGAAGGTGTGGGACGAGTTCGGCTCGGTGCCCGCGGTCGCGGCCATGATGGTCAGCACGGTGTTGGGCTCATCATCTTCGAAGCCAAAATACTGCAGGACTTCGTAGGGGCGATGTTGCTCGGCGGCCTGCACCAACTGCTGCAAATTCAGGTGCGGAGTGTCCGCCGGCATTTCCTTCACTTCAGGCGCATCGCCCAACAAGTGGTCAATCTCGTGGTGAAAGATCAACGGCAGGCCGGTCAGTGCCAGCAGCAAGAGGAACACCGTACAAATCAGGCTGGTCCAGGTATGAACAGCGGACCAGCGGCGAATAGTTTTACTTTTCATTTCTTGGCCTTCAGAAAAACCAAAGCCGTCCACGAAGGACGGCCTGATCATTGGGCGTGTCAGCTCAACGCGTTACCACTTGTAGGTTGCACTGGCGACGACACTGCGCTGGTCGCCGTAGTAGCAGTAGAAGCTGTCGCAAGTCGAGATGTAGTCCTTGTCGAACAGGTTGGTTGCGTTAACGGCCAGCGAAGCGCCTTTGAGGCTGTTGTCCAGGCGACCGAGGTCGTAGTGAACCACCGCGTCGAACACCGTGTAAGCACCGGCTTTGCCCAGCCAGGTGTTGGCCTGATCGCCATAGGTATTGCCGGTATAGCGCGCGCCAGCGCCGATGCCGAAGCCATCCAGCACGCCGTTGTGCCAGGTGTAGTCGCCCCACACCGATGCTTGCTGGTTAGGCATCAGTTGCAGGCGGTTGCCCTTGTAAATGCCCTCTTGCACTTCGGATTTGGCCAGAGTGTAGGCAGCCGTGACCTTGAGGTTTTCAGTCACGTCGGAAACGGCTTCCAGCTCCAGGCCTTTGACTTTCACTTCGCCGGTCTGGCTGGTGACTGTCACGTTGCCCACGTTGTGGGTGACGGAAACGTTTTTCTGGGTCAGGTCATATACCGCCGCCGTCAGCAGGGTGTTGCTGCCCGGTGGCTGGTACTTGATACCCAGTTCCCATTGCTTGCCTTCGGTCGGCTTGAACGACTCGGTCGGCGAGGCGACGGCATTGCTGGTCGGCTGGAACGATTCGGCATAGGACAGGTATGGCACGAACCCCGAGTCGAACACGTAGCTGATCGCCGCGTTGCCGCTGAAGTTCTTGTCGCGCTCGGTGTTGGTGGCATCGCCTTTGTTGAAGAACGTGGTGCCGGTGTGGACCCAGTCTTCACGACCGCCGAGGGTCAGGCGCCATTGGTCGATGGCCATCTGGTCCTGGAGGTACAGGCCGGTCTGCTGGGTCTTCTGCTCGTAGTCGTAGAACGCCGTGGAGCGTGCCGGACGGGTGATCGGCAAACCATAGATCGGGTCGTTGACGTTGATGCCCGGCGCGGTGCCGAAGATCGAGAGGTAGTTGGTGGTGTTGCGCTGGTGGTCCAGGCCGATCAGCAAGGTGTGACTGACGTCGCCGGTGACGAAGTCGCCCTGGAAGTTGTTGTCCACGGCGAATTGGGTGATGTCTTCGTCGACATTGGTGGTGCCACGGCCGGTGTTGCCTTGATCGTCGACGACAAAGCCGAGGTTGGCAAAGTCAGGGTTGTAGCTGTTGACGGTCACGGCCTGGAACGACAGCTCCGACCTGGTGTAGCGCAGGTTCTGCCGGAACTGCCAGACATCGTTCAGGCGGTGTTCGAAGGCGTAACCCAGCGCGTAGTAGGTGCGGTCATAGAAGTCATAGTTCGGATCACCCAGGTTCTTGTGGTGGGAGATCTCGCCGAATGGCATGTCGATCTTGGTGCCCTGGATCGGATAGAACTGACTGGTGATACCGGTATCGTCACGGGTGAACTGCGTGAGCAGGGTGAACCTGGTGTCTTCGTCGATGTTCCAGGTCAGGCTCGGCGCAATGTTGTAGCGCTTGTCATCGATGTGGTCGATCGGAGTGCCGCCGTCGCGCAGCACGCCGCTGAGGCTGTACAGAAACTGGCCTTCGTCGTCGATCTTGCCGGTGCTGGCGAAGTTGATCTGGCGATGGTTGTCGCTGCCGTACTGCAACTGGATCTCGCTGCTGGCTTCAGCGCTTGGGCGCCGGCTGACCATGTCCAGCAGGCCGCCCGGCGGGGTCTGGCCGTATACGGACGAGGCCGGGCCACGCAGCAGCGCCAGGCGGTCGAGGTTCCAGGTTTCCTGTTTCGGGTTGGCGTACACACCTTTTGGCAGTGGCAGGCCGTCGAGGAATTGAGTCGGTTCGAAACCACGCACGCGCAACCAGTCGGAGCGGGTGTCGCTGCCGAAGCTGCTGGCGGTGATGCCCGGCAAGTAGCGCACGGCATCATCGAGGGTGTGCACGTTGCGGTCGTCCATCTGCTCACGAGTGACGACCGAAATCGAACGCGGTGCTTCGACCAGCGCGGTGTCGGTCTTGGTGCCGGCGGCGGTGCGCTTGGCCAGGTAGCCCTGTGCCGGGCCCCAGGCGCTTTCAGTGTCTTGCACACCGATCACGCTGGTTGCCGGCAGGTCCATCACGCCCTCGGGCACGGCCACCAGGCTGTAGGTGCCCGCACTGCTCAGCTCCAGTTGCAGGCCAGTGCCACGCAGGGCTTCGCGCAACGCGCCGGCTGCGTCGAACTGGCCTTTGACCGGCGCCGAGGTCTTGCCCGCCGCCAGGGATGGGTTCAACGACAGGGCCAACCCGGCCTGGCTGGCGATCTGGTTCAGGGTGCTGGCCAACGGTGCGGTTGGCAGGTTGTAGGTGCGGACGCTGGACACCTGTTCAGCGGCGACCAGTTGGCTGCCGGCCAAAGGGGTGCAAAGGGCAATGGCGACCGCCAGCAAACTGCGGCGCAACAGAGAGTCTAGCGAACGAGGCATACAGCGGCTCCTGAATGGAAATATTTCTCAATTGCCTGTGTGCCGAACGAAAATCAAAAAGTGATAGGGCTTGATGAAAATAATTTCGATTCAGAAGTCGGTTGCGGCTGGTATTGGGTCAAAACGGTTTTTGCGGGGAGTCGAACGCCGTCATCGCGAGCAAGCTCGCTCCCACAATTTGAAATGCATTCCAATGTGGGAGCGAGCTTGCTCGCGATGACGGTTGATCAGACACAAAGCTTTTCAGGGTCTGGTATCGGCCTTGGCCACGACCTTCACCCACCATGGCGTGTGTTGTTCGATCTGCACCGGCAGGGTCGGCAGCAGGGCATTGAGTGCCAGGTCGGTGTCGCGCAGCGGGAAGCTGCCGGTGATGCGCAGGTCGGCCACCTCCGGTGCGACCCCGACGAAACCGTTTCGATAGCGGCCGATTTCATGCACCAGGTCTTCCAGTCGCGTGTTGTCCACCACCAGCATGCCGCGGGTCCAGGCATCCGCGCCGAGGTTGACGGCCAGCACCGGACCCAGACCGTTGTTGCGGATCAGTGCCTGCTGGCCTTCGTGCAGAATCTGTTCGGCCGGGTTGGACTCAGGGTGAACCGCCACCGCCGACTGCAACACACTCAGGCGCGTGCCTTGTTCTTCGCGCTTGACCAGAAACCGCGTACCCAGCGCGCGCATGCTGCCTTCACGGGTTTCGACGATGAACGGCCGCGGATCGCCATGGCCGGTTTCCACCAGGATTTCGCCCTCCTGAAGCACGATGCGCCGCTGCTTTTCATCGAAACGCAGATCCAGCGCGCTGTGGGTATTGAGATTGATCAGCGTGCCGTCAGCCAGGCGCAGGGTGCGCTGCTCGCCAACGGCGGTGCGCTGGTCGGCCAGCCAATAGTCGATCGGCAGGTAACGATCCCCGGCGAACAGGGCCAGGCCGATCACTGCAACGATACTGGCGACACTGTTGCCAAGCTTGCGCACTCGCCGGCGAATGCCTTCGCGTGATTGCAGCAAGGCAGTGCGGGCCGGGCCGCTGGCCACGCCGATACGCTGGTCGAGCATGCCCAACTGGCGCCAGGCGCGGGCGTGCTCTTCGTGGGCCGCGTGCCACTTGGCGAACTCTTCGCGTTCTACCGGGTTGGCACAATCCATGGACAACTGCCAGGCAATCGCCGCGTCCAGCACGTTGGCCGATACCGGTTTGGAACTGAGCGGATTCACGTCGGCTCACCATATAGCGCGATGTAACACTGGCGAATGCCTTGGGCCAGGTACTGGCGCACCCGCGGCACCGACACCCCCAGGCGCTCGGCGATTTCTGCGTGGCCGAGGCCGTCGAGACGGTTGTAGAGGAACGCTGCCCGGGCCTTGCTGGAAAGCTTGCCGAGCAATCGGTCGATGTTTTTCAGGTCTTCGAGGATCATTTGCTGTTCTTGCGCCGACGGTTGTTCGGCTTCGGGAACCAGCATCAACTCGGTGAGGTAAGCCTGTTCCAGCGCGGCGCGGCGGAAATAATCGAACAGCAGGCCCTTGGCGATCGCCACCAGGAATGCCCGGGGTTCGCCCGGGACCTTCAGTTCCTCGCGGCCCAGCAAGCGCACGAACGTGTCCTGGCTCAGGTCCTCGGCCCGCTGCGGGCAGGCGACGTTGCGTCGAAGCCAGGCCAAAAGCCAACCGCGATGGTCGCGATATAACGCACCGACGAGCTCACTTTGAGGGCTTGGGACTGACGACACGCCGCACACCGATTGGGAAATATTAACTAACGAGAATTGTTCTCGATTGTGTCAGAAGCGAGGGAGGTAAGCAATTGGCGTTGGTCGTGTGGGAATTTGGCGACAGCCTTTGTAGGAGCGAGCTTGCTCGCGATGGTCGTCAACGATAACGCGTCCAATCTGACACCCCGCGTTGTTCTCTGGCTCATCGCGAGCAAGCTCGCTCCTACAGGGATGGTGTAAGGATCAGAAGGAAGGCGCCTGCTGCCGACGTTTCCACTGACTCAAGCGCTGTTGCAGATTCAACGGGCTATGAATCTGCTGCTGCCGCGCGCGGCTGAACAGAATCAGCGCCAGCTCAGCGGTGGCCAGGGCGTCGGCGCTGGCGTGGTGGCGCTCGAAGACTTCGAGCTTGAACCAGTCGATCCAGTCGTCCAGCCCGGCCTCGCGAATATGCGCCTGGGGGCATAGCAGTGGCGCAATGTCCGCCACGTCCAGAAACGGATGCTGCAACTTCAAGCCCAGATGATCTTTCAGCGCACGGCCGAGCATGTGTTGGTCAAACGGCGCGTGGAAGGCCAGCACCGGACTGTCCCCGATGTACTCCATCAGGTCGAGCAGTGCTTCTGCCGGGTCGCTGCCTGCCGCAATGGCGCTGGGGCCAATGCCGTGGATCAGCACACTGGGGCCGAGTTTCACTTGCGGATATTGCAGGGTGCGTTCGAACTGCTGGCGAAAATCGATGGCCCCGTCCTCGATCACCACCGCGCCGATGGACAACACCTGGTCCTTGTTCAGGTTCAAGCCGGTGGTTTCCAGATCGAGCACCACCCAGCGTTGCTCGCGCAGGCTGCACTCAGACAGGTCGGCAGCCGTCGGTAATTGGTCCAGCCGATGTTGCAGATGAGCTGGGAGGGTGGGACTCGCCGGGCGCAGCCATGAAAACAGGCTCATAACTGATACCGCAAGGTCAGGCTGCTTTGCAGGCGTTGTGCCTGGCGCAGGGACTCACGCAGGATGCGCCGGTCCAGATGATTGAGACTGTCGGGATCGACCCGATTTGAGTAAGGAAAATTCTCCCGGGTCTGTAGTTGATGTTGCTGCATGCGGGTTTGCTGGATGAAGTGATAGGCCTCTTCGTACGCGGCGCCGTCCAGGGGTTCGATGACCTCTTTGGCGACCAGCTGGCGAAAACGCTCCAGCGTGTTGTTCGCTTCGATACCGTGGGCGAGGGCCAGCAACCGGGCGCCGTCGACGAACGGTGCCAAGCCCTGAATCTTCAGGTCCAAGGTGGCCTTCTCGCCATTTTTGCGCGCCAGCACGAATTCGCGGAAACGCCCAACAGGCGGGCGATTACGCAGCGCATTCTCGGCCATCATGCGCTGGAACAAACGGTTGTCGCCGACCTGATCGAGAATGCCCCGACGCAACTGCTCACAGCCTTGCTCGCTGCCCCAGACCACGCGCAAATCGAAATAGATGCTCGAACCCAGCAGGTTCTCCGGGGTGGCCTCGCGGATAAACACTGCAAAGCGCCGCGCCCATTCGGCCCGGGACAGGCACAGCTCGGGGTTACCGGCCATGATGTTGCCCTTGCACAAGGTGAAGCCGCACAGCGCCAGGCTCTGGTTGATCTGCTGGGCAATGGGCAACAACTTGCCGCGAATCTCGGCGGCATGGGCCGCATCCCTGGCTTCGAACAGAATGCCGTTGTCCTGATCGGTGTGCAGGGTCTGCTCGCGACGGCCTTCACTGCCGAAACACAGCCAGCTGAATGGCACACCGGGGTCGCCTTTTTCGGCGAGGGTCAGTTCGATCACCCGGCACACGGTGTGGTCGTTGAGCAAGGTGATGATGTGGGTGATCTGCGTCGAAGACGCGCCGTGGGCCAGCATGCGCTCGACCAGTTGACCGATTTCGCCCCGTAGCGCCACCAGGTTTTCCACCTTGTGGGCATTGCGGATAGTGCGCGCCAGGTGCACCAGGTCGACCCGCTGCAGGGAAAACAGATCGCGCTCGGAAACCACGCCGCACAAGCGTCGGTCCTTGACCAGACAGACATGGGCGATGTGCCGCTCGGTCATGGCAATCGCCGCATCGAATGCACTGTGATCCGGCGACAGGAAAAACGGTGCCCGGGTCATGTGCCCTTCGATGGCTTCGTTGAAATCACTGCTGCCGTTGGCCACGGTTTGACGCAGGTCGCGCAGGGTGAAAATCCCCAGTGGCGCCTTGAGTTCATCAACCACCACGATGCTGCCGACCTGTTGTTCGTGCATCAACGTCACGGCTTCGCGCAATGGCGTCTGTGGGGCGCATGTCACCGGGTGGCGCATGGCCAATTCGCCCAGTCGGGTATTGAGTGAATATTGGGTGCCGAGGGTTTCCACGGCTTTTTGCTGCACTTGCTGGTTGACCTGATCCAGCAGGCTGCTGACGCAGCGCAGGGCGAAGTTGCGGAAGGTGTCCGATAGCGAAAACAGGCGGATGAATGCCGGTTTGTTCAGTTGCAGGCAGAAGGTGTCCTCGCCGGCCAGGTGCTCGGTGCGGGTCGCCCGTTCACCCAGCAACGCCGCGAGAGGGAAACATTCGCCAGTGGTGATCTCGAAAACCGTTTCGGTGCCACCCTTGGCCGTGTGCGGACGCTCGCCCACGACCCGGCCTTGCTTGACGATATAGAAGTGCTCGACCGGGCCGTCGGCGGGTTTGATGATGCTCTCGCCGTGGGCGTAAAAACGCAGCTGACATTGCTCGACCAGATACGCCAGATGAGCGTGTTCCATCTGGTTGAAGGGCGGGAAGCGCTGAAGGAATTGCAACGTGCCCTGGATGTTCTGCAACACCGCGGTTTTCCCTGCCTGTGTGAAGGCGTCCGCTTTACTCATAACCATTACCGCAGTCTTTTTTGAATTGTTTTAGTCGGATGACCCGGACATGGTCGACCCCTGTGGCCGGGGTGCCCATTGGACGTAAGTCTAGGTAGGCGATCAGGGTGATGGAATGTCGGAAAAACCTTACGCAACTGTGAGAAAAACCTCTCTATTCTGCTATTGGAAAAATATCCGACGGGGTGCACATTGATGGTTCGCTGAGCGATGTCACACCGCTGTGTCAGGGAATTGTATTGAACATATAGGGAAAGCCATGTCCGACCACGACATTTTGAGTGACGCCGAGCGCGAAGCGCTGAGCGCCGTAATGCTGGAACCTGACCTGCCGCAGCAACGGGTGCTGATCGTCGATGACGATGAAGACGCCCGGGAGCTGCTGTCAGAGATTCTGGCGATAGACAGCATTCACTGTGTAATGGCGTCCAGTGGCGAAGCGGCACTCAAGATCCTGCTGACCAAGGCAGAAATCAAAAAGCTCTCGATTGGTTTAATGATCACCGACCTGCGAATGGGCCACGTTGACGGGCTGGATCTGATCCGCCATGTACGCGAATCGGTAAGGGCGGCATTGCCGATCATCATTGTCTCGGGTGACGCCGACGTGAAGGATGCGATCGCCGCAATGCATTTGAGCGTGGTGGACTTTCTGCTCAAGCCGATTGACGCCAGTCATCTGCGGACACTGGTAAAACGCGAATTGGGCATTAAATAACTCAAGCCTGTAATTGTTAATTACAGGCTTGAGTTGTTTTTGTGAGCTAGGCTTGTAATTAAATTTATCTAATTGGTGTGCGAAAAAGCTACTCACACATAGCTTGTTTCTTCTTTCGATTATTCAGCTATCGTTCGGTTCTTGAAAGCCAATGTGGGCATCTATTTGATGTTGTACTTGGTTTAATGAAATCTGTCGTAGCACTATCCAGGTTGCCAGTTTGGCACTCCGCTTTTTAGTGGCTTGAGTATGCCGATGGTTGTCGTGTATTCAGTCTGCGGCTAGTTCCTGCGGATAAAATACCGACAAAGGTCATTGCTTTTCCTGGGTTGTGTGGCTGTGTATCGCATTGAGGACGATATGATAAAGAAAATGGAATTTCGCGATCTTGTACTTATTGTCGGTGTCACAATCATGTGGGGCAGCAATTTTACGGTAATTGATATCAGTCTCGATGGCATCGATCCATTCATATTGACAGCAATGCGCTTTACTTTCTGTGCATTGCCACTGGTGTTCTTCATCCCGAAACCGAAAGGTGTCAGTACTTTTGTAACTATCGTCTACGGTTTGTTGTTTGGTATCGGAATGTGCTGGCTGATGAACTACGGCATGTTTCTTGGCGTCAGTGCCGGCGTGACATCTTTGCTCTTGCAATTCAGTGCTTTTTTTACGGTCATCTGGGGAGTGCTGCTGTTTGGCGAGAAAATGACGGCAATACAAGTGGCCGGCATTCTCATGGCGTTGGTGGGGCTGATGTTCATTATTCATGTAACGCACGGTGATGCCGAAAGCTTTGGACTTTTTCTGGTACTGCTCGGCGCATTGTTCTGGAGTCTTTGCAATGTGCTGGTCAAGAGAAGCAAAGTGGTTGATATATTTTCCTTTGTCGTTTGGTCGAGTCTGTATGCAACACCTCCTCTATATCTGATGACTTACTGGGTCAAGGGAGCAGCCCCTTTCCAGGCGTTGCTAACGGATATAACTGCTCCAGTGCTGGCATCGGTCCTGTTCCAGGCCTATGTGGCGACGGTATTCGGGTATTGGGTGTGGAACCGAATGATTGAGAAGTATCCGGCGAGCCAGGTTGCACCCTTGTCAGTGATTGTTCCGATATCGGGTATCTTGACCTCGTGGTATGTACTCGACGAACCCATTGGTGGTGAAAAACTGTTTGCTCTCATCATCACGGTCCTTGGAATTGCCTTGTTCATGAATGCATCGAGAATAGGCCGCCACATCGCTGCAAACGCGTTGCGCTTCAGGAGATAGTTCTGCATTTGCAGGACGCAGAAACAAAAATCCCCCGGTTTTCAACCGGGGGATTGCTGTGGAGTGAGCTGGTTTACAACCCGTTCTTCGCCTTGAACTCGCGACGACGACGGTGCAGGACCGGCTCGGTGTAGCCGTTCGGCTGTTTGGTGCCTTCGACCACCAGTTCGACGGCTGCCTGGAAGGCAATGTTGCTGTCGAAGTTCGGGGCCAGCGGACGGTACAGCGCGTCGCCGGCGTTCTGGCGGTCAACCACTGGCGCCATGCGCTTGAGACTTTCCATGACCTGGTCTTTGGTGACGATGCCATGGCGCAGCCAGTTAGCGATGTGCTGGCTGGAAATACGCAGCGTTGCACGGTCTTCCATCAGGCCGACGTCGTTGATGTCCGGCACTTTCGAACAGCCGACGCCCTGGTCGATCCAGCGCACCACATAACCGAGAATGCCCTGGCTGTTGTTGTCCAGTTCGTTCTTGATCTGCTCAAAGGTCCACTGCGGGTTCACCGCCAGCGGGATGGTCAGGATGTCGTCCACCGAAGCATGGGCACGCTTGGCCAGTTCGGCCTGACGGGCGAACACGTCAACCTTGTGGTAGTGCAGCGCGTGCAGGGCAGCAGCGGTCGGTGATGGTACCCAGGCGGTGTTGGCACCGGCCATCGGGTGAGCGATTTTCTGCTCGAGCATCGCCGCCATCAGGTCAGGCATGGCCCACATGCCTTTACCGATCTGCGCGCGACCTTGCAGGCCGGTGCTCAGACCGATATCGACGTTGGAGTTCTCGTAGGCGCCGATCCATTTTTCCGCCTTCATGTCCGCCTTGCGCACCATCGGGCCGGCTTCCATGGAGGTGTGGATTTCGTCGCCCGTGCGGTCGAGGAAACCGGTGTTGATGAACACCACGCGCTCGCTCGCCGCCTTGATGCAGGCCTTGAGGTTGATCGTGGTACGACGCTCCTCGTCCATGATCCCGACTTTGAGGGTGTTGCGTGGCAGGCCCAGCACGTCTTCGATGCGACCGAACAGCTCGTTGGTGAACGCTGCTTCTTCAGGGCCGTGCATCTTCGGCTTCACGATGTAGATCGAGCCGGTGCGGGTGTTTTTGCGCGAGGTGTTGCCGTTCAGGTTGTGCATCGATGCCAGGCAAGTCACCAAGCCATCGAGAATGCCTTCCGGCACTTCGTTACCGTCTTTGTCGAGGATTGCGTCGATGGTCATCAGGTGACCAACGTTACGCACGAACAACAGCGAGCGGCCGTGCAGGCTCAGATCACTGCCGTCGACAGCGGTGTAGGTGCGGTCGGCGTTCATGGTGCGGGTAAAGGTCTGACCGCCCTTGGCGACGTCTTCCGACAGATCGCCCTTCATCAGGCCGAGCCAGTTGCGGTAGATCACCACTTTGTCATCAGCGTCGACGGCGGCAACCGAGTCTTCGCAGTCCATGATGGTGGTCAGTGCGGCTTCCATCAGGATGTCTTTGACGCCGGCCGCGTCGGTCTGGCCGACCGGGGTGCTGGCGTCGACCTGGATTTCGAAATGCAGGCCGTTGTTTTTCAGCAGGATCGCGGTCGGTGCCGAAGCATCACCCTGGAAGCCGATCAGTTGCGCATCGTTGCGCAGGCCGGTGTTGCTGCCGCCTTTAAGGGCGACCACCAGTTTGCCGTCGACGATCTTGTAGCCGGTGGAGTCGACGTGGGAGCCGGCCGCCAAAGGCGCCGCTTCGTCGAGGAAGGCACGGGCGAAAGCGATGACCTTGTCACCGCGCACCTTGTTGTAGCCTTTGCCTTTTTCCGCGCCGTCGGCTTCGCTGATGGCATCGGTGCCGTAGAGCGCGTCGTACAGCGAGCCCCAGCGGGCGTTCGAGGCATTGAGCGCGAAGCGGGCATTCATGAMCGGCACTACAAGCTGCGGACCGGCCATGCGGGCGATTTCTTCGTCGACGTTTTGCGTCGTTGCCTGGAAATCGGCCGCTTCTGGCAGCAGATAACCGATCTCTTGCAGGAAGGCTTTATAGGCCTTCGGGTCGTGCGCCTGGGCTGACCCAAGAGCTTGGCGGGATTGGTGCCAGCCATCGATACGAGCCTGGAAATCATCGCGTTTGGCGAGTAGGGCTTTGTTCTTCGGCGCCAGGTCATGGATGACCTTGTCGGCACCGGCCCAGAACTTATCGGCGGTGAGGCCGGTACCGGGAATGGCTTCGTTGTTCACGAAGTCGAACAGGACTTTGGCGACCTGCAGGCCACCGACTTGAACGTGTTCAGTCATTGCTTGCCTCACTCTGCTCAGCTATTTCGCTTTTCAGCTCTTCAATTTAACAATGAAGCCTTGGGCCATTTAAACCACAAACCCGTCTACCAGTACATGCCATTTGCGGGCGGCTGGGTTGGGACCAATCAACGGCTTGGGGCCTTGCTGACAGGGCTTTCAGGGTTGCGAACGTGCCTGCGGCAGACATCGATCCAACGTTATGTAGTGCGCGCTGCGGCATACTACATGATGAATTGCGGTTGTGAAAATTAGACTTATTACGTCGTTCTGCGACCCCATGACGCATTGCGGTCACGGCGCGGAGCAGGATGTTCTCAAAAAACCAGTGGATTGTTCCAGTTAAATATCGAAAGTTGTACACGATTTGTTGTTCGCAGGTTCATCGGTTGCGACCCTATCGCGAGCAAGCTCGCTCCCACAAAGGCCTGCGCGATCCCTGTGGGAGCGAGCTTGCTCCGGGCGGCGTTCCGACGATGACGTCAGACCTGTCAACACCGAGTCAGCCCTTGCCTATACTTGGTTCTCTATAACAAAAGTCATGACCAGAGGGCTGCGCCATGGACCACCTCGTACTCACCGTATTCGCACCGGACAAGCCAGGGCAAGTCGAGCGCATTGCCCAATGCATCGCCGAACACGGCGGTAACTGGCTGGAAAGCCGCATGTCGCGCATGGCGGGACAATTCGCCGGGATTCTTCGAGTGGGTGTGCCGGCCGAGGCCTACGACGAATTGGTCGATGCCCTACAGGGCTTGTCCACCCAGGGCATTCGCGTGTTAATCGCCGAAAGTGGCATCGAACAATCCTGCACCTGGAAGCCGATCGCCATGGAACTGGTGGGCAATGATCGTCCGGGGATCGTGCGTGACATCACACGCTTGTTGAGCGAGCAGGGGGTGAACCTGGAGCGGCTGGTCACCGAAGTGCGCCCGGCACCGATGAGCAGCGAACCGTTGTTCCATGCCGAAGCGATTCTTGCCGTCCCGCTGACGCTGTCGCTGGACGTACTGCAATCGCGCCTGGAAACCCTGGCTGACGACCTGATGGTCGAATTGGTGCTGCGCAGTGAACCCTGATGAGGTTATCCAAGTTAAACGTGCACCCGCCTGTGGATAACCTGTAGAGACACCCCGCCAGGCCACACCGGCCGGGGTTCTCCAAGATCTGATCAAAAAACCAGCAGTTTCAACCACTTGCGCACAATCGGCGGGGATCACGCTGTGGATAACCTTGGGAAGGAATGATACAGGCCACGGGAGACGTGGCCTGTAGGGTTTTGTGTGTTTTTTGATCAGCTGCGGCGGCGCAAACTTATCCACGCGTCGACGCTGTAAACCGCCAGACCGGCCCAGATGAACATGAACGCTACCAGGGTGCTGGACGACAGGTGTTCGCCAAACAGCAGGACCGCTTGCAGCAGCACCAGTGTCGGTGCCAGATACTGGAGAAAGCCCAGTGTCGTGTAGGGCAAATGCCGGGCAGCCGCGTTGAAACAGACCAGCGGCACCAGCGTGATCGGGCCGGCGGCCACCAGCCACCAGGCCTGGGAGGTGGTCCAGAATTCGGCCTGGGCGCTGCTGGCCGTCGGATTGAGCAGCAACCAGCCGAGGGCAATCGGTACCAGCATCCAGGTTTCCACCACCAGCCCCGGCAGCGCCTTGACCGGTGCCTGCTTGCGAATCAGGCCATAGAAACCGAAGGTCAGTGCCAGCACCAGCGACACCCACGGCAGGCTGCCCACTTGCCAGACCTGCTGCGCCACACCCACAGCCGCCAGACCGACGGCAATCCATTGCATGCGCCGCAGCCGTTCGCCGAGGATCAGCATGCCCAGCAACACGTTCACCAACGGGTTAATGTAGTAACCAAGGCTGGCCTCCAGCATGCGGCCGTTGTTCACCGACCAGACGTAGGTCAGCCAGTTGGCCGCAATCAGTGCACCGCTCAGGGCCAGGGTCGCCATCCTTCGCGGGTTCTCCCGCAGTTCGCGCCACCAGCCGGGATGCTTCCAGACCATCAGCAACAAGGCGCCGAACAGCGCCGACCACAGTACCCGGTGGATGATGATTTCCACGGCGGGCACGCTGGCGATGGCTTTGAAATAGAGGGGGAAAAGTCCCCAGATGATGTAGGCACTCAGGCCTAGAATGTACCCGCGACGCGGGTTGGCGGCTTGCATGCAGAATCCTTGCTTAGGCAGCTAACAAAGAGGGGATTGTAAGGAGATTTATCTGCGAATGTCCTGACTGAATAGGTAGGTCATTTGTGAACATCGGTATCTGTAGGAGCGAGCTTGCTCGCGATGGACGCCAACGATAACGCGTGCTGTCTGGGTAAACGCGCTGCCCTTGCGTTTTTCGCGAGCAGGCTCGCTCCTACAGGGGGGGGTAGTCAGAAAAGTTTAAGCGGCTCTTCGTTAAGCGCAGCACATTGCTCACGCAACGCCAAAACCTGATCACCCCAATAACGCTCGGTGCCGAACCACGGAAAACTGCGGGGGAAGGCCGGGTCTTCCCAGCGGCGGGCGAGCCAGGCGCTGTAGTGCATCAGGCGCAAGGCGCGCAACGGTTCGATCAAGGCCAGTTCACGCGGGTCGAAGTCGTGGAATTCGTTGTAGCCATCCATCAGTTCCGACAACTGGCTCAGGCAATCCTGGCGATCGCCGGCGAGCATCATCCAGATGTCCTGTACTGCCGGACCCATACGACAGTCGTCGAGGTCGACGATATGGAACATCTCGTCGCGGCACATCATGTTGCCGGGGTGGCAGTCACCGTGCATGCGAATGTTCTGGTGTGGCGTGTTGCTGTAGGCATCTTCCACACGCTTGAGCAGATCGCGGGCCACCGACTCGTAGGCCGGCAGCAGGCTGCGGGGGATGAAGTTGCCGTCGAGCAACGTGGCCAGCGAGTCATGGCCGAAGTTTTTCACCGCCAGTGCTTCACGGTGCTCGAATGGTCGGGTCGAGCCGACCGCATGCAGGCGGCCGAGCAACTGGCCCAGGCGATACAGCTGGTCGAGGTTGCCCGGCTCCGGTGCGCGGCCGCCACGGCGGGGGAACAGGGTGAAACGGAAACCGTTGTGTTCGTGCAGGGTTTCACCGTTGTGGATCAACGGCGCCACGACCGGTACCTCGCAGTCGGCGAGTTCGGCGGTGAACTGGTGCTCTTCCAGAATCGCTTCGTTGCTCCAGCGTTGCGGCCGGTAGAACTTGGCGATCAGCGGCTCGGCGTCTTCGATACCGACCTGATAGACGCGGTTTTCGTAGCTGTTGAGCGCCAGGATGCGCGCGTCGCTGAGAAAGCCGATGCTTTCTACAGCATCGAGCACGAGGTCTGGTGTGAGGGTTTCAAACGGGTGGGCCATGCTGACTCCTGCGCGCAGCAGGCTGCTGCGTCCGGCCAGGCATGGTAGCGCAGACGGGCGCAGATAGGTGGTGACTGTGCTGACGCTTTCGCGGGCAAGCCCGCTCCTACAGGGGTATGCGCGGGTTTCAAGTCGGCGCAAATCCTGTGGGAGCGAGCTTGCTCGCGATGAGGACCTATCAGGCGCCGACGACTCCGCCATCCTCGCGGGTAATCGCCATCACCGAAGACCGCGGCTTGCCATTGGGCAGGTGCTCGGGGAAGGTCGAACCACCGTTTTCACCCGGGTGCTGGATCCCGACAAACAGGGTTTTCTGATCCGGTGAGAAGCTGATCCCCGTCACTTCACAACCTACCGGGCCAACCATGAAGCGGCGAATCTCGCCGGTTACCGGGTCGGCACAGAGCATCTGGTTGTTGCCCATGCCGGCAAAGTCTCCGGCGTTGCTCGAATCGCCGTCGGTGAGAATCCACAAGCGTCCGGCCTTGTCGAAGCCCAGCCCGTCCGGGCTGTTGAACATGTTCTGCGGCGTGATGTTCGACGATCCGCCTTTGGGTGTGCCGGCGTGAATACCCGGATTACCGGCGACGACGAACAGGTCCCAGGCAAAAGTTTTCGAGCCGTGATCGTCGCGCTCGGTGCGCCAGCGCAGGATCTGGCCGTAGACGTTCTTCTCGCGCGGGTTCGGCCCGCCCACCGGTTGCCCGTCTTCGCCGCGCTTGGCGTTGTTGGTCAGCGTGCAGTAAACCTGGCCATCCTTGGGGCTGACCACGATCCATTCCGGGCGGTCCATGCGCGTGGCTTTCACCACGCTGGCGGCGAGACGGGCGTGGATCAGCACTTGAGCCTGATCGGCAAAACCGCTGCTGGCGTCGATGCCGTTTTTACCGTGGGTCAGCTCGATCCATTCACCCTGGCCTTTCGGGTGATCGGCGTTGCCGTCCCCCGCATCGAAACGCGCCACGTACAGGGTGCCGTGATCGAGAATGTCGCGGTTGGCCTTGGGGTTTTTGTGGTYGATCTTGTCGCGGCTGACAAATTTGTAGATGAACTCGCCGCGTTCATCGTCGCCCATGTACACCACGGCRYGACCGTCGYYGGTTTCGGCCAGGGCRGCGTTTTCGTGTTTGAAGCGCCCCAGGGCCGTGCGTTTGACCGGTGTCGATTTCGGATCGAACGGATCGATCTCCACCACCCAGCCGTGACGGTTGAGTTCGTTGGGGTTCTTCGCCATGTCGAAGCGTTCGTCGTGCGGGTGCCAGTTGATCTCTTTGCTGGTGGCCACCACACCATAGCGTTTTTGCGCCGGGTCGAATTTCTGCTCGGCGTTGCTGCTGCCGAAGCAGTCGGTGAAGTTCTCTTCACAGGTCAGATAGGTGCCCCACGGTGTCTTGCCGTTGGCGCAGTTCTGGAACGTGCCCAGAACGTTCTTGCCGTGCGGATCGGCGCTGGTTTTCAGCAGGGCATGTCCGGCGGCCGGGCCGCTCAGGGTGATGGGTGCGTTGCCGTGARTGCGGCGGTTGTAGCGCGAACCCTGGACGAACTGCCATTGGCCGTTCTTGCGCTGCACTTCAATCACTGACACACCTTCGCAGGCCAGCGCCTTGCGCACTTCTTGTGCCGATTGCGGCATGCCGCCGTGAGCGTAGAGGTAGCGGTAGTTGGTGTATTCGTTGTTGATCGCCATCAGCGCCCGGTCTTTTTCGCCCGGAAATTCGAACAGGCTCATGCCGTCGTTGTTGTCGCCGAACTGGGCTTCCTGATGTTCGGCGCTGCCGTTGCCGCTCGGGTCGAACGCCGGGCCGTCCTTGTGCAAAGGCTGGCCCCAGCTGATCAGCACCGAGGACTTGTAGCCCGGCGGCAGGGTGATGGTGTCAGTGGCGGCGGCGGCAATACTGTCAAAGCCCAGCAGCTGGCTGTTACCGGCGCTGACGCTGGCAGCCATCACACTGCGGCTCAGCAGGTTGCCGCCGAGGAACATCGCGGCGCCGCACAGGGCACCTGCGCTGATGAAGCCGCGACGACTGAGGCCGACCATGGTTTCGAGGTCGGTGGACTGGTTTTCTTCTAATAGGCTCATTTCAGGCTCCCTGCGGATTTTGCAGACACCTTAATGGTGAGTAATGAACCTTTTGTTGCAGTTTTGCTTATAACGGTGTGCCCAGCAGAACCCTGGACGGCGAAAACTCCACGCGCACCGGTTTGCCGCAGGTCAACCGCGATGCTTGCAGATGACTCGGTTCGGCCAAGGCGCATAGGGTCAGACCGTTGGGCAGGGTGATGCGCACTTCGCTGGGGCCGTCGTCGGCGTCGAGAATTTTTTCGATGATGCCGCTGAGGCAATTGTTTCCAGGCGTTTCGACAGAGTCTATTTGCAGCACGTCGAGCCAACCGGCCTTGATCAATGCCACGACTTCGGTGCCGATTTGCAGTTCCAGGCGCTCGGTGCTGTCGTGGGTGATTTGCGCGGCGACGATCACGCCTTCGGCAACTTCGAGGCGAATCAGGTCGTTGCGCCCCTGAGGTTCGATCGCCATCACCTTGCCGTGCAACTGGTTGCGCGCGCTGGTGCGCAGCATCAGGCGCCCGAGCAGATCCAGATCGCTCGCGTCTTCAGCGGCTTCCAGCACCTGGGCCTGCAGGGCTTGCAGCTTCTGGTACAGCCGCAACACCCGCTCCCCCTCGTTGGACAGGCGCGCACCGCCGCCGCCCTTGCCGCCGACAATCCGCTCCACCAGAGGCTTCTGCGCCAGGTTGTTCAGCTCATCGATCGCATCCCAGGCGGCCTTGTAGCTCATGCCCGCGCTTTTAGCCGCGCGGGTGATCGAGCCTTGTTCGGCGATGTGCTGCAGCAGGGCGATGCGCTGCGGACGGCGGACAATGTGCTGGGACAACAAGGTTGGCAAAGACATGACAAGTCGCTTTGGGTGGTGACGATGGTGAGGACGTTGGCCGCTTGGGTCGCGCGAGTCAAGTCAGGGGGTCTCACCGGGTTTTGGTGTGCGGGCCAGGCAATAGACGTCGACCCTCGCCGCACCGGCGTCCATCAGCAGGCGAGCCAGGGCCTGGGCCGTGGCGTCGGTGGTCAGGACGTCGTCGATCAGGGCCAGGTGTTGGCCTTTGACGACGACGCCGGACGCCAGGGCAAAAGCGTTACGCAGGTTCTTTCGGCGGGCTTCGGCGTTCAAGGCCTGTTGGGCATCGGTGTCCTGGGTTCGTAGCAGCAGTCGTTCGTCGCAAGGGATATCGAGACTCGTACCCAGCCACTGAGCCAGCATCGCCGCCTGATTGAACCCTCGCTGGCGCAGGCGTCGGTTGGCCAGCGGCACCGGGATCAGTACATCGGGTCGCTGCAGATCGTCATCGAAGCGATGTTGCAGGTATTGAGCGAGAAGTTCGGCGAGCAGGCGGCCAAACGGCCACTTCGCGTTGTGTTTGAAGCGGGTGATCAGGCCGTCTACCGGGAAGCTGTAGGTCCAGGGGGCAATCACTTGTTCGAATGCCGGTGGCTGCTTCAAGCAATGGCCGCAGGTCAGTCCCGCCGCCGGGAGCGGCAGGGCGCAGGTCTGGCAGTGATCGCCGAGCCAGGGCAACTCGGTTTCGCAGGCCGTGCAGACAGGGTAGATGCCGTCGGCCGTTTCATCGCACAAAAGACATGTTTGATTGTTTTTTGACCAGATGTAAACCTGGCCTTCGTATCGCGGTTGACAGCGCATCGCTCTTCCTTAAATATGCCGAAACATCTGTGAAGCGGCTGTGACATTCCATTACCCAGCCGCATGCCAAAGCATAATTCAAAGGAAACGCCCATGAGCGCCAGCACCACTGCAACCCTGCGTCATGACTGGACTTTGGCCGAAGTCAAAGCACTCTTCGTTCAGCCATTCAACGACCTGTTGTTCCAGGCGCAGACGGTGCACCGTGCGCATTTCGACGCCAACCGCGTCCAGGTGTCGACCCTGTTGTCGATCAAAACCGGCGCTTGCCCGGAAGATTGCAAATATTGTCCGCAGTCCGGTCACTACAACACCGGCCTGGAAAAAGAAAAGCTGATGGAAGTGCAGAAGGTCCTCGAAGAGGCCGCCCGCGCCAAGGCCATCGGTTCGACCCGCTTCTGCATGGGCGCGGCGTGGAAGCACCCGTCGGCCAAGGACATGCCATACGTGCTGAAGATGGTCGAAGGTGTGAAAGCCCTGGGCCTGGAAACCTGCATGACCCTCGGTCGCCTGGATCAGGATCAGACCGAAGCGCTGGCCAAGGCCGGTCTCGACTACTACAACCACAACCTCGATACGTCGCCGGAGTTCTACGGCAGCATCATCACCACCCGCACCTACAGCGAGCGCCTGCAAACCCTGGCGTATGTACGTGAGTCGGGGATGAAGATCTGTTCCGGCGGCATTCTCGGCATGGGTGAGTCGCTGGACGACCGCGCCAATCTGCTGATCCAGCTGGCCAACCTGCCCGAGCATCCGGAGTCGGTGCCGATCAACATGCTGGTGAAAGTCGCCGGCACGCCGCTGGAAAATGCCGACGACGTCGACCCGTTCGACTTCATCCGCATGCTCGCCGTCGCGCGCATCCTGATGCCGCAATCCCACGTGCGCCTGTCCGCCGGCCGCGAAGCCATGAACGAACAGATGCAGGCCCTGGCGTTCTTCGCCGGTGCCAACTCGATTTTCTACGGCGAAAAACTGCTGACCACCGCGAACCCGCAGGCCGACAAGGACATGCAACTGTTCTCGCGTCTGGGCATCCTGCCGGAAGCTCGCGAAGAGCACGCCGACGAAGTGCATCAGGCGGCTATCGAACAGGCTCTGGTGGAGCAGAAGAGCAGCGAGCAGTTTTATAACGCGGCCGTCTGAAATTTGCTCCGGTTCCTCTGAGGGAATGCAACCCCCCTGTAGGAGCTAGCTTGCTCGCGAAGGCGTCAGGTCAGTCGACATGAATGTTGAATGTTAAGGCCTCATCGCGGGCAAGCCCGCTCCCACAGGGATCGTATTTACTTCGATTTTTATGATCTGACCCGAGGCCTGCATGTCTTTCGATCTCGCCGCACGCCTTGCTGCCCGTCGTGCCGAAAACCTCTATCGCCAGCGTCCGCTGCTCGAAAGCCCGCAGGGGCCGCAAGTGGTGGTCGATGGCCAGCCGTTGCTGGCGTTCTGTAGCAACGACTACCTGGGCCTGGCCAATCACCCGCAAGTGATCGAAGCCTGGCGCGCCGG
This sequence comes from Pseudomonas sp. P4_C3, assembly GCF_056402075.1. Classification (NCBI taxonomy): domain Bacteria; kingdom Pseudomonadati; phylum Pseudomonadota; class Gammaproteobacteria; order Pseudomonadales; family Pseudomonadaceae; genus Pseudomonas; species Pseudomonas sp. P4_C3. The sequence goes on along the minus strand of NZ_JBFUIC010000018.1, from coordinate 18,662 downwards.
CGCTTTGAAGTGGGGTGTGGGCGGAGGGGCGTCACATCTGGTCATCGGCCATAGCGCCCCGCACCATGCCCTGGAAGAAGCATTGGCCGACTTGACCGGTCGCCCTCGCGCGTTGCTGTTCACCACCGGCTACATGGCCAACCTCGGCGCGGTCACGGCGCTGGTGGGGCAGGGCGATACGGTGCTCGAAGACCGGCTCAATCATGCGTCGCTGCTCGACGCGGGGCTGCTGTCCGGCGCGCGGTTCAATCGTTATCTGCACAACGACCCGGTGAGCCTGGCCAAGCGCCTGGAAAAAGCCACCGGCAATACACTGGTGGTCACCGACGGCGTGTTCAGCATGGACGGCGATATCGCCGACTTGCCAGCGCTTGCCCGAGAGGCCAAAGCCAAAGGCGCCTGGTTGATGGTCGACGATGCCCATGGTTTTGGACCGCTGGGCGCCAACGGTGGCGGCATCGTCGAACATTTCGGTTTGAGCCAGGATGACGTTCCGGTGCTGGTCGGCACCCTCGGCAAAGCGTTCGGTACGGCGGGTGCCTTTGTGGCTGGCAGCGAAGAGCTGATCGAAAGCCTGATCCAGTTCGCCCGGCCCTACATCTACACCACCAGCCAGCCACCTGCGCTGGCTTGCGCCACGTTGAAAAGCCTGGAACTGCTGCGCAGTGAACACTGGCGCCGCGAGCATTTGCAGGCGCTGATCCGCCAGTTCCGCCACGGCGCCGAACAGATTGGCCTGGAACTCATGGACAGCTTCACGCCGATCCAGCCGATCATGATCGGCGACGCCGGGCGCGCGGTGCGCCTTTCGCAAATGCTGCGCGAACGCGGGTTGATGGTGACCGCAATTCGCCCGCCGACCGTACCCGCCGGCAGCGCCCGACTGCGGGTCACGCTGACGGCTGCCCACAGTGAGGCCCAGGTACAGCTATTGTTAAACGGACTGGCCGATTGTTTTCAACAACTGAAGCCGGAGCCAAGCCATGCGTGATCGTCTGATTCTGCTGCCCGGCTGGGGCCTTGGCGTTTCACCGCTGGAGCCTTTGGCGGCGGCCTTGCGAGGTCTGGATGAACATCTGCGCGTCGAGATCGAGCCATTGCCGGAGCTGGAGTCGAGCGATCTTGAAGAGTGGCTCGATGAGCTTGACTCGACCTTGCCGCAAGATGCCTGGCTTGGCGGTTGGTCGTTGGGCGGCATGCTCGCTTGCGAGTTGGCGGCCCGGCGTGGCGATCGCTGTTGTGGTGTTTTCACCCTGGCCAGCAATGTTTCTTTTGTCGCTCATGAACAATGGTCAAGCGCCATGTCCGGGGAAACCTTCGATGCGTTTCTGGCGGGATGTGCAGCCGATCCTCGTGCGACATTGAAACGCTTTTCATTGCTCTGCGCCCAAGGCGCCGAAGACCCGCGCGGATTGTCGCGGTTGTTGCTCGGTGGCGCACCGAACACCGTCGCGCCGGTGCTGCTCAGTGGTCTGCAAGTGCTCGCGCAACTGGATACACGACAGGCTTTGCAATCGTTCCGCGGTCCGCAACTGCATTTGTTCGCCGGCCTCGACGGGTTGGTGCCGGTGGAAGCGGCGGGCGAGTTGTTGGCATTGCTGCCGGATGTCGAAGTCGGTCTGATTGAACAGGCCGGTCACGCGTTTCTTCTGGAGGATCCCCACGGGGTAGCGGGGGCGATCCAGGCCTTTTTGCATGAGTCCGGCGATGACTGATTTATCTCTTCCCAAACTGCCCGGCGGCTTGCCTGACAAGCGCCAGGTAGCAGCCTCTTTCTCCCGTGCGGCGACAAGCTACGACAGCGTGGCCGAATTGCAACGTGATGTCGGTAGCCAATTGCTCAGGCGCCTGCCGCAGGGCTTCGTACCGCAGCGTTGGCTGGATCTGGGCTGTGGCACCGGGCATTTCAGTCGTGCGCTGGATGAGCAATTTGCGGGCAGTCACGGTGTGGCGCTGGACATTGCCGAAGGCATGCTCGACCACGCCCGGCCATTGGGCGGTGCCACGCACTTCGTGGCCGGCGATGCCGAGCGATTGCCACTGCAGGATTCGACCTGCGACCTGATCTTCTCCAGCCTGGCGGTGCAGTGGTGCGCGGACTTCGCCTCGGTGCTCGGTGAAGCCTTTCGGGTGCTGAAACCGGGTGGCATTTTCGCGTTTGCTAGTCTGTGTGCAGGGACATTGTTTGAATTGCGCGACAGCTGGCGGCAGGTCGACGGTATGGTGCACGTCAATCGCTTCCGGGAGTTTGGTGTGTATCAACAGCTGTGTGCAGCCAGTGGGTTACATGTCGTCAGTCTGCAAAATGAACCGCACGTGCTGCATTACCCGGATGTGCGCAGCCTGACCCATGAGCTCAAGGCGCTGGGCGCGCACAACCTCAATCCCGGTCGACCGGGTGGCTTGACCGGCCGGGCGCGGATTTTGGGTCTGATTGAGGCTTATGAGCAGTTTCGTCAGTCCCAGGGACTGCCGGCGACTTATCAAGTGGTGTACGCCGTATTGGAGAAACCCTTATGAGCGCAGCCTATTTCATCGCCGGCACGGATACCGATGTCGGTAAAACCACGGTCGCTGCGGGGCTGCTGCATGCGGCGCGTTCGGCGGGTTTGAGCACGGCGGCGGGCAAACCGGTCGCGTCCGGTTGCGATGTGACACCCAAGGGCCTGCGCAACGCCGATGCGCTGGCCTTGCTGGCGGAGTGTTCGCTGCCGCTGACGTATGCACAGGTCAACCCGGTGGCCTTTGAACCTGCGATTGCACCGCATCTGGCGGCTCGAGAGGCGGGCGTGGCGCTGACGGTGCAGTCGTTGCTGGCGCCGATGCGGCAGATTCTGGGCATGCAGGCGGACTTCACCCTGATCGAAGGCGCTGGCGGCTGGCGCGTGCCGTTGGCGGATCAGGACAATCTGTCGGATCTCGCCATCGCGTTGCAGTTGCCGGTGATTCTGGTGGTCGGCGTGCGACTGGGGTGTATCAGCCATGCCTTGCTGACCGCCGAAGCGATTGCCCGGGACGGTTTGCAACTGGCGGGATGGGTGGCCAACATCATCGACCCGAAAACCTCGCGGCTGGAAGAAAACCTGGCCACCCTTGCCGAGCGCCTCCCGGCACCGTGCCTGGGACGTGTACCTAAACTCAAGGCCGTCACGGCCGAAGCAGTGGCCGAGCACTTGCAACTGGACCTGTTGGACTGACGTTTTTGCAATGCGGCTTTTGCCTATGATAAGGCACTGTGCCATTAGTGTTTTTGTCGGGTGTTTTGCCGGCCACTCTGCTTCAATGGCCGCTGTTGATCCTTTGAAAGGACGAGTTTTCCCATGGAAATCTCAGGAAACACCGCTTTTTATGCAGGTTGGAGCACCCTTCAGGCAGGGCAGAACCGTGTCGATCAAGCCGCCGGGCAGATCGCCAACATGACGATCGAGCGATCGGTCACCAGCCAGTCCTCCGAGGCGCAGGTCGATCGTCTGCGATCGGTTGATCGCAGCCAGCAATCGGACCTGAGCAGCAACGTGGTCGAAATGGCCCAAGGCAAGATTCAGGCAGAGCTGGGCGTGAAAGTCGCCAAGGCAGCCGACGAAGTGCTCGGGACGTTGATCGATACCTACGCTTGATTCTTTAAAGAGTCCGCACCCTCCAGCGCCGCGCCTGTTCGCGGCGTTTTTCTGCGTAAGTCTTTCTTGCTCAACTAATCTTTTCAGTGTGGCGGGCTGCTTCGAAAGCGCGGCTGCGTTGTCGTGTGCCTGTGTGTCCAAACCTGCGATGACGAACGGCAAAAGATCGACGCTTGACAAGATTTGGGCGTAAACGTATGTTTCAAACAACTGTTTGATCGCAACAACAAATCAATGCGGTCGTTCATTCCCGGTTACATCAGCAGAGGTTTATCGCTATGCCTGACTACAAGGCCCCCTTGCGTGATATTCGCTTCGTTCGTGACGAGCTGCTCGGCTACGAAGCGCACTATCAGAGCCTTCCGGCTTGTGCCGACGCAACTCCGGACATGGTTGACGCCATTCTCGAGGAAGGCGCCAAGTTTTGTGAGCAGGTACTGGCTCCGCTGAACCGTGTGGGCGACATCGAGGGTTGCACCTGGAGCGAGTCCGGCGTCAAGACCCCGACTGGCTTCAAGGAAGCCTACAAGCAATTCGTCGAAGGTGGCTGGCCGAGCCTGGCTCATGACGTAGAGCACGGCGGCCAAGGCCTGCCGGAGTCCCTGGGTCTGGCGATCAGCGAAATGGTTGGCGAGTCCAACTGGTCGTGGGGCATGTACCCAGGCCTGTCGCACGGTGCGATGAACACCATCTCCGAGCACGGTACCCCTGAGCAGCAAGAGGCTTACCTGACCAAGCTGGTTTCCGGCGAGTGGACCGGCACCATGTGCCTGACCGAGCCGCACTGCGGCACCGACCTTGGCATGCTGCGCACCAAGGCCGAGCCTCAGGCCGACGGTTCCTACAAAGTCTCCGGCACCAAGATCTTCATCTCAGCCGGTGAACACGACATGGCCGATAACATCGTCCACATCGTACTGGCCCGCCTGCCGGATGCACCGGCCGGGACCAAAGGCATCTCCCTGTTTATCGTGCCGAAGTTCATGCCGAACGCTGATGGCTCGGTTGGCGCGCGTAATGCTGTGTCTTGCGGTTCCCTGGAACACAAGATGGGCATTCACGGCAACGCCACCTGCGTGATGAACTTCGACGGTGCCACCGGTTTTCTGATCGGCCCGGCGAACAAAGGCCTGAACTGCATGTTCACCTTCATGAACACCGCACGTCTGGGTACCGCACTGCAAGGTCTGGCCCACGCTGAAGTGGGTTTCCAGGGCGGCCTGAAATACGCTCGCGACCGTCTGCAAATGCGCTCGCTGACTGGCCCGAAAGCACCGGACAAAGCCGCTGACCCGATCATCGTCCACCCTGACGTGCGCCGCATGCTGTTGACCATGAAGGCATTCGCCGAAGGCAACCGTGCGATGGTTTACTTCACCGCCAAGCAAGTCGACATCGTCAAGTACGGTGTGGACGAGGAAGAGAAGAAGAAAGCCGACGCACTGCTGGCTTTCATGACGCCAATCGCCAAAGCCTTCATGACCGAAGTCGGTTTCGAATCGGCCAACCACGGCGTGCAGATCTACGGCGGCCACGGCTTCATCGCCGAGTGGGGCATGGAGCAGAACGTCCGCGACAGCCGCATCTCGATGCTGTACGAAGGCACCACTGGTATCCAGGCTCTCGACCTGCTGGGCCGAAAAGTGCTGATGACCCAAGGCGAGGCTCTGAAGGGCTTCACCAAGATCGTCCACAAGTTCTGCCAGACCAACGAAGGCAACGAAGCGGTTCAAGAGTTCGTCGCTCCGCTGGCTGCACTGAACAAGGAATGGGGCGAACTGACCATGAAGGTCGGCATGGCCGCCATGAAAGATCGCGAAGAAGTCGGCGCGGCCTCCGTGGACTACCTGATGTACTCCGGTTACGCCTGCCTGGCCTACTTCTGGGCTGACATGGCGCGCCTGGCTGCCGAGAAACTGGCTGCCGGCACTTCCGAAGAGGCGTTCTACACCGCCAAGCTGCAGACAGCGCGCTTCTACTTCCAGCGCATCCTGCCGCGTACCCGCACTCACGTCGCAACCATGCTGTCGGGCGCCAACAACCTGATGGACATGAAAGAAGAGAACTTCGACCTGGGCTACTAATAAGCCTTAACGCAGTCCTTCAAAAAAAACCGCCGCTTCCTCCGGGAGCGGCGGTTTTTTTTGCGCTGTGGTCAGGCCTTGCTCACCATGGCGTAGGGTCCAGAGGGCCGACGCCAGTCGGGGTGCCCACGCCTTCTCCGTTACGTATGAACGGCAGGTGCCAGAAGTCGTTCGGGACGACGGGATCGCCAGGCTTGACGCCTTCCGGAAAGATGAACTCGAACACCGGCGCCACATACTGTCCGGCAATCAGTCCATTGGCGACGGTCAGCCTGCCCGCGTTCTGGATGCAACTGTCCACGCCTGGCTGGGACAAGCTTAGCTGTGGAACGCAAAGTGACCGCGCAACGACGCGCAAGGTACGTGTCGGCTGGCTAAGTAGCCCGGTGGGCGCTTTGGTCGCGCGTAATCTGGCGCGTTGTGGCTGAGGGCCCGTGTTCTGTGTGGTAATACCGCCCGAGGCTCCCAGGCAACTGGCCGCAAGGCCCAGCCCAGAGTTGCATTCACCCGTCATCTCATAGGGTGTAATCCAGCGATTGGTTTGCACACCCGTCGATGGATTGACATCTATCAGATAGATGTCGACCGGGGTCTTGATGTCGGTGGTCGAGGCTTCAAGGAAAATCCGGTCCTGCGTCTCCTGGGCTACTCCGCTGATGGCCGTTGCGGCCGGGTCGGCCGTACCAATGCCAAATTCCCCGATAGCCAGGTAGCTGGGCTGCGAACCAGGCTGAGTGTAGATCCCGACATTCGCCTCGATCGTGTGTGCAGAGATGAAGTCCGGGAGGCCCGTTGTTGCTGACTTGAACAGAGTACCGGACCAGCTGATGAAGTCGCCGACTTCGAAGGGGGCCTGTTGTGTCGGGTCGGGGTCTGTCGCCGTGCGTGTAGCATCGCTGAATCTCTTCATGACGTACTGGCTGCAATAGACCTGCCCCACCGCTGGACCCGAGAGCTCTCCACTGGCCGGAGGCGTGACGCCGGCCTGGCTGAAGTTGCGGCAGTTGTTGGTCGTGGTCGGGGTGACCACTTGTGGTCGGTTTTTCTGTGGGCAGAGCGCATCGTCCCCGGAAATCGTGCGCGGCACGCACATCGGGTAGCCGGTGGCAGCATGGATGGTCGGGTTGGCATCATCGACGGAGAAGCGTGGGTCGGGGCTTTGGGCACGGCCAAAACGTCCAGTCGGATCGTTGATCTGAATGATCGTGGGTTGCGTCGGGTTCCCGCTGTCAACTTCGAGGTTGCCGTTGGTGTAGTCGATCCGGGTGATGACACCGCTGCCCGCATTGACTGATTGCTGGGAGACAAAGATCAGCCCGGCAATTTGCTTGTTGGAGACAGTATTACCCACCACATGGATCTCGAACGAGGGGTAGGCTGCCGGTGATTTTCCGAGCGCCAGGGTTCCACCCCTGACGAAGTCGGCCCAGGTCAGGGTATTGGCCGGCATCTGCATAACGGTGTTGCAAGGGACAACAATCGTGACGCCGTTCAACTGGACGGTCCCCCCAAAGCGGCCCGGGTCGCTGGTATTGGGGCAATTCGCATTGGTGGTGTCCAGGGTCATGTTTTGGATAAAACCGGTAACGTCAAACCCATGAATCGCAGTCGGGTTTGTAAAAATCGGATCGGGCAGTGTGGGTGTCGTGAACGGCGAGGGCAAACCCGGGGGCTTGGCAGTCCCGCCACCGCCGCCGCCACCGCCGCCACCGCCAGCTCCGTTTTTGGCAAATGCATCTCCACCACCACCAATGGCCAGTGCGACAGCGACGGCACTGGCGAGCAGAGCATGGCGACTGAAGATGCCGTTGAATCGCTTGTGAGGCAGCAGCGGTATGGCGAGCGTTTTTTCGAACAAAGATAAGCTCATGGCTCACTCCAGAATCTTGCAGGACCAATTGCCGGCCGATCGAGATCGCGGATCTGCTGATGCGCTGAATCCTGCGCAAGAAAAACGCAAAGCCGTGAGTGTCGAATTGGGGCTCGATCCGGAGGGATAAGTGCCTGTGTACGGTCGTCACTTGCCGTTCGGATGCTTTCACCYGCGTTGCGTTGGCCGGTTACGAACGCAAACGCGAGAGACATTTCCTTGAGCCTGAGGGGTACATAGCAGTAGTCGTGCCTGATTGGTTCAGTTGCCTTGTTAGCCAGCAAAAATGCGGGCTGCGCTGATGTTGGTGATATACATATAGTTATATGTTATGTGGTTAACACCGAAGTGGGTGGGGATATATGCCCAAGTTTGAGTGTTATTAAAGGCTCTAGTAAGTGTGTCTCCTTTAGTGGTAGTTGAGAAGTATTGTCTGTTAAATACTACTAAAGTCGCAGGTGTGCAAAGGGGGGAAGAGGGTGGAGAGAAAATAGTCGTGTATGGGAGGTATAAATGAAAAAACAATAGCTAACGCAGTGCAACTTGCGCACGAATGGATTTTATATGTCTGATGGATGTTTTTATTGGCTGGCGATGCGGGTCTACAGGTGTTTTTTTAAAGTGCTGCTTACACCGCGGTGTTTGGACCAGCAAATACTCTGCCAGCTTCAAAAAAAACGCAGTCTGGTTGCCTGATGCCCTTTAAATTCTGGCTTTTAGAGGTCGTCGCTGATCGCTTGGTGCGGGCTGATTGGGGAATGGCACCCAATAATGGGGTGAAGTTTAACCAGAACTGAGGAATAGTGCGCAGTTGCTGTTGTTATTGGTAGGTTTTCTTGATTTGGATTAAATAAAAATATAGAAAGTTTCATGTTTAATTTTTTTGTTGCGGCTAGAGTTGCATCAAGCGCTATCCAGTAGCGCGAAATGTCATTTTTTCAAAAGGCCTGAGCCACGAGAGTGCTTTGCCAGTTAAGTCTCGCTTTGTCCATGCAACTTCAAGTTGGTGTGGTTACTCGAGCGAGCAGCAAGATTCATGGCGATGAGCTCATCTCGCAACAGGGCAACCGCGGAGCCTGACTACTCCGTACTGAATCGGGAACGTCGTCATGTTTAAGTATTTGAGCCTCTTTCGAACCACCGGCTTGCCCCGTGCAATGGTGATGACACTCTTCGCCATTGGCCTGCYCGTCATGAACGTTTGGGCCGCCGACCCGGTCGAGGTCGTTCCGGCCGTACCGGAAGTGCCGGTCGTTCCGGACGTGCCCAGCCTGCAGTCGCTGCGCGGCATGACTCCACCCGACCCTTCAGGAACCGAAGGCGGGCGCAAGGTCGACCTGATGACCGACTACGTGCTCAATCGCTCGGCGGCAGTGCTCCTGGGCAAGGCACTGTTCTGGGACATGGAGATCGGCAGTGACGGCTCCACCGCTTGCGCATCCTGCCACTTCCACGCGGGTGTCGATCATCGCACCACCAACCAGATCAACCCGGGCCAGGCGAATACCAACGCGAACGTCTCGTCGATCTTCAACAAGCCGTTTACCGCGTCGGATATTCCGGGCGACGTGCCGAGCTACACCACCAGGTCCGGTGGCAAGGGCGGCCCGAACTACCTGCTGAAGAAAAGCGACTTCCCGACCCACGTGCTGGCCGATCCGCTGGATCGCAACTCGGCGATTGTCTATTCAAGCGATGATGTGATCGGCTCCCAAGGCGTGTTCGACGCCAACTTCGTCAAGCCCAATCAGTCGCGGTTCGACAAGTGCATTCAGCAACCGGACGGTATCTTCCAGGTGGGCGGTATCAATGTTCGCCGTAGCACCGGGCGTAACGCACCGACGGTGATCAACGCTGCGTTCAACGTGCGCAACTTCTGGGATGGCCGGGCCAACAACGTATTCAACGGTTTCTCACCGTTCGGCAATCGCGACCCTGACGCCGGGATTTTCGTGACCAGCGATCGCAGTGGCGTGGCGACCAAAGTCAGGCTGGCGCTCAAGGATGCTTCCGCCGCCTCGCAAGCGGTAGGGCCGCCCGGCAGCCCGGTGGAAATGTCCTGCGGCGGGCGTACCTTCGCCGACATCGGCCGGCGCATGCTCGACACCTTGATGCTCAAGCAGCAACGGATCTCGTCCACCGATTCGGTACTCGGGCCGATATCCGGTGGTCATCGGCCGACCTACCGTGAACTGATCAAGAACGCGTTCCAGCCGCGCCTGTGGAATGCCACGCAGCAGGTCTCGCTGGGCGGTGCGCCATACACCCAGATGGAGGCGAACTTCCCGCTGTTCTTCGGGCTGGCGATCCAGATGTATGAATCCACGCTGATCTCGGACCAGGCGCCGCTGGATGCCTATTTACAGGGCGATCACACAGCCATGAATAACCAGCAGGTCCAAGGCATGGAACTTTTCCTGGGCAAGGGTAAGTGCATCAGTTGCCACGGCGGCGCGGAATTGACCAACGCCGGCAGCCGTTTGCTGTTCCATCCTCAGGAACGGATCGAACGCATGGTCATGGCCGACAACCTGATCACGCTGTATGACAACGGCTTCTACAACACCGGGGTGCGTCCAACGTCGGAGGACCTGGCGCTCGGTGGCTCGGATGCGTGGGGCAATCCGTTGTCTTTCACCCGTGAGTACAACACCGTACTCCAGGGCGGCCAGATCCCTGACCCACTGGAAGTCGATGTGTGCACCTTCGAAGCGCCTTTGAGCCCCGCCATCCCTTGTGACGCGACGCTCAAGCCCAATGTCGGTTTCCGCGATGCGGTCGATGGCGCCTTCRAGACACCGACCTTGCGCAATATCGCGTTGACCGGGCCGTATTTCCACAACGGCAGTCGCGCAACGCTGCAACAGGTGATGGAGTTCTACAACCGCGGCGGCGACCGGCGTGGCGAAGATGCCAGCAACACCAGCGGCTTTGAGCATCCGGCGGTCAATCAGCACAACGGCTCCAATCTTGATCCGGACATCACCCGTCTGAGCCTGGCCCCGGATGAAGTGGATGCACTGGTCAAGTTCATGGAAGTCGGGCTGACCGATCCACGGGTCGCGTGGGAACGGGCGCCGTTTGACCATCCGTCGCTGGTGCTGGCACAGGGTGAAAAGGGTGATGAAAATTCCGTCGGGCAAAAACCGGCGAGTCCGAAGATTACTACCCGGCAAGCGAAGGATGCCGAAATCGAGCTCAGACCGATCGGTGCTGAAGGTCGCACAGCGCTGGAAGGGCCGCTGCAACCGTTCAACAACGACCTGTAACCGTATTGCCCCTTGCGTCACTGGCGGCCGATGGACGCCAGTGACGACCTTTTACAAATACCTCAGTATTTCACTCAGCAAATCGGGTTTTCTGCCGTTAAAGGGGGTGGGCACATTGCCATCTATTGATCTGACGGGTCGGAGCTTTACCCTTGCTGCGTTCTTCCGCTATGCGTTTCAGCCATTTCCTGCCGTCATTACTGCTGTTGCTGGCGGGGCTTGCGGCTGCATACATCAAGGATCTGAACGTCTTCTTCACCTCGTTGTTCAACGTGCTGCCCACCCTGGTGCTGTTGCTCGGTGGTGCCTATTGCGCGGTGTACCGACGCCAGCGTGAACTGTTTCTGATGGTCACGGTGTACATCGCCTACTTCCTGCTCGACACCCAGACTGACTATTACCGCGACAACGGCAAGGTGCGTGACGATGCCGCCGTGGTCTTTCATTTGTGTTGCCTGCTGCTGCCGCTGCTGTTTGGCATCTTCGCGGCGTGGCAGGAGCGTACCCATCTGTTCCAGGACATGGTGGCGCGTTTCGCAGTATTGCTGGCGGTGGGCAGCGTGACGCTGGGGCTTGAGCAAAGCTATCCGCACGCGCTGCTGATCTGGCTGTCGGAGATTCGCTGGCCTGCCTTGCATGGCGCCTGGATGAGCCTGATCCAGTTGTCCTATCCGGTGTTCATTGCTGCGTTCCTGCTGCTGGCCTGGCAATACTGGCGCAACCCGCGACCGCTGCATGCCGCGCAATTGGTGGGGCTACTCGGGTTGTTCTGGATGTTGCCGAAAACCTTCATCCTGCCGTTCACGCTGAACATCATGTGCAGCCAGGTGATGCTGATGATCGCCGCTGCCGTTGCCCACGAAGCCTATCAAATGGCCTTCCGCGACGAACTGACCGGACTGCCGGGCCGTCGTGCGCTGAATGAACGCATGCACCGGTTGGGGCGCAACTACGTGTTGGCCATGAGCGACGTCGACCACTTCAAGAAATTCAACGACACCCACGGCCACGACGTCGGTGACCAAGTGCTACGGCTGGTGGCCAGCAAGCTGTCGAAAATCGGCGGTGGCGGTAAGGCGTATCGCTATGGCGGCGAGGAATTTGCCCTGGTGTTTGCAGGCAAGACCCTCGAAGAGTGCCTGCCGCACCTGGAAGTCCTCCGCGAGTCCATCGCCACTTACAACATTCAACTGCGCAATCAGGAAAATCGCCCGCAGGACGATCATCAGGGGCGCCAGCGGCGTGCCGGTTCCGGGGCATCGAGTGTGTCGGTGACGGTCAGTATCGGCGTTGCCGAGCGGATCGATCAACGCGCCCCGGAAGAGGTGCTCAAGTCCGCTGACCAGGCGCTCTACAACGCCAAGGGCGCGGGGCGCAACTGCGTGATGGCGTTCGGGCAGAACCGCCGTGGCGCCGTGCGCATGGACGCCGCTACGGTTGAGTGATGATGGCGCATTCAGCGAGCGCAAAGTGATTGTGAGGCGTGGTCGGCAGCAGTAGGTTGGAGAAATCTGCCGACGGAGAATGACCATGCCCGAGTACAAAGCTCCCTTGCGCGACATGCGCTTTCTGATCGACCACGTCTTCGACTTTCACAGTAACTACGCCACGCTGGGAGCCACCGATGCCAGCCCGGACATGGTCAATGCGATCCTCGAAGAAGGGGCGAAGTTCTGCGAAAACGTGCTGTCGCCGCTCAATCGCAGCGGCGATGAAGAAGGCTGCCATTTCGACAACGGCGTGGTCACCACGCCGGCGGGCTTCAAGCAGGCATTCGCCCAATATGTCGAGGGCGGCTGGCATGGCCTGGCGGCGGATCCGCTTTACGGCGGTCAAGGGTTGCCGATCTCTCTGGGCCTGGYGATCAGCGAGATGGTGGGTTCCAGCAACACCTCATGGGGCATGTACCCCGGCCTGACCCACGGAGCCATGTCGGCGATCCACGCCCATGGCACCGAGGCGCAGAAGCAGACCTATTTGAAGAAGCTTACCGCTGGCCAATGGACCGGCACCATGTGCCTGACCGAAGCCCATTGCGGCACCGACCTGGGCATCATCAAGACTCGCGCCGTGCCTGCGGCTGATGGCAGCTATGCGATCTCCGGCAGCAAGATATTCATCTCCGCCGGCGAGCACGACATGAGCGCCAACATCATTCACCTGGTGCTGGCCAAGTTGCCGGACGCGCCGGCCGGGACCAAAGGCATTTCGCTGTTCATCGTGCCCAAGTTCCTGCCTGATGCGTCGGGCGAAGCGGGCGAGCGCAACGGTGTGTCCTGCGGCTCGATCGAACACAAGATGGGCATCAAGGCCTCGGCTACCTGCGTGCTGAATTTCGACGAGGCCAAGGGCTTCCTGATCGGTGAGCCGAACAAGGRCCTCAACTGCATGTTCACCATGATGAACCACGCGCGGCTGGGCACTGGCATGCAAGGGCTGTGTCTGGGGGAGGCGAGCTTCCAGGGCGCGATCAAATACGCCAACGACCGTTTGCAGATGCGCGCGCTGACCGGCCCGAAAGCCCCGGAAAAAGCCGCCGACCCGATCATCGTGCACCCTGATGTGCGGCGGATGTTGCTGACCATGAAAGCCTTCAACGAGGGCAACCGCGCGCTGACCTACTTCACCGCGCAGTTGCTCGACGTTGCACACCTGAGCGCGGACGAAACGGCGCGTCAGGATGCCGAAGACCTGCTGGCGTTCCTCACACCGATCTGCAAAGCCTTCATGACCGACACCGGGCTGGAGGTGACCAACCACGGCATGCAGGTGTTTGGCGGCCACGGGTTCATTCGCGAATGGGGTATGGAGCAACTGGTACGCGACTGCCGGATCGCGCCGATCTATGAGGGCACCAACGGCATTCAGGCGCTGGACTTGCTCGGGCGTAAGGTACTCGGCAGCCAGGGCAAGCTGCTGCGCGGTTTCACCAAAATCGTCCACAAGTTCTGCGCGGCGAACGCCGAGCACCCACAACTGGCCGGGTACGTGGCGCAGCTCAATCAACTGAACCAGCAGTGGGGTGAATTGACCACCAGGGTCGGCATGGCGGCGATGAAGAACCCTGACGAAGTCGGTGCCGCGTCGGTGGATTACCTGATGTACAGCGGTTACATCATCCTCGGCTACCTGTGGTTGCGCATGGCGCTGGTGGCTCAGGCGCAACTCGATGCTGGAAGCGACGATGGCGATTTCTGCCGGGGCAAACTGGCGACCAGCGAGTTTTACTTCAAGCGTCTGTTGCCACGCACTGCCGCTCATCGGGCGGCTATAGAGGCGGGTAGCGATTGCCTTATGCAACTGCCAGCGGAGTTGTTCGCGCTTTAATTAATTTTCAATCCTTAAAAGATCGCAGCCTTCGGCAGCTCCTACCTTAATTGGCGTAGGAGCTGCCGGAGGCTGCGATCTTTTTGGCGTGACTAAAAATAACAAAAACGTCACAGACTGACCCTATGTGTCGCAAAAGTTGTTGAGGTACACTCCGACCCAACGAAAACACTCTTCCTGTGAATTACCTGTATAGATCTTGCGAGGTTTGCCATGGCTGACTACAAAGCGCCCCTGCGCGATATGCGCTTCGTCCTCAATGAAGTTTTCGAGGTCGCCAAACTCTGGGCCGAACTGCCTGCACTGGCTGAAACCATCGATGCAGAAACGCTCGAAGCCATCCTGGAAGAAGCCGGCAAAGTCACCAGTAAAAGCATCGCACCGCTGAGCCGTGCCGCTGACGAAGAAGGTTGCCATTGGGCGGACGGTGCCGTCACCACGCCGGCAGGTTTCCCACAGGCCTATCAGACCTATGCTGAAGGCGGCTGGGTCGGTGTCGGTGGCGATCCGTCCTACGGCGGCATGGGCATGCCCAAAGCCGTTTCGGCCCAAGTCGAAGAAATGGTCAACTCCGCCAGCCTGTCATTCGGTCTGTATCCGATGCTGACCGCCGGCGCTTGCCTGTCGATCAACGCCCACGCCAGCGAAGCGCTGAAAGCCGCGTACCTGCCGAACATGTACGCCGGCATCTGGGCCGGTTCCATGTGCCTGACCGAGCCACACGCTGGTACTGACCTTGGGATCATCCGTACCAAGGCCGAGCCTCAGGCCGACGGTTCCTACAAGGTCAGCGGCACCAAGATCTTCATCACCGGTGGCGAACACGACCTGACCGAAAACATCATCCATCTGGTGCTGGCCAAGCTGCCGGATGCACCGGCGGGGCCGAAAGGCATTTCGCTGTTCCTGGTACCCAAGTTCATGGTCAATGCCGATGGCAGCCTGGGCGCGCGCAACCCGGCCAACTGCGGTTCGATCGAGCACAAGATGGGCATCCAGGCGTCCGCGACCTGCGTGATGAACTTCGATGAAGCCGTGGGTTACCTGGTCGGCGAGCCAAACAAAGGCCTGGCGGCGATGTTCACCATGATGAACTACGAGCGACTGGGCGTCGGTATCCAGGGCCTGGCCACTGGCGAGCGTTCGTACCAGAACGCCGTGGAATACGCCCGTGACCGTCTGCAAAGCCGTGCGCCAACTGGCGCGCAGAACAAGGACAAAGTGGCTGACCCGATCATCGTCCACCCGGACGTGCGTCGCATGCTGCTGACCATGAAGGCCTCGAACGAAGGTGGTCGTGCGTTCTCCACCTACGTGGCGATGCAACTGGACACCGCCAAGTTCAGCGAAGATGCCGCCACCCGCAAGCGTGCGGAAGACCTGGTTGCGTTGCTCACCCCGGTGGCCAAGGCGTTCCTGACTGACCTCGGCCTGGAAACCACCGTACACGGCCAGCAAGTCTTTGGCGGCCACGGTTACATCCGTGAGTGGGGCCAGGAGCAACTGGTGCGCGACGTGCGCATCACCCAGATCTATGAAGGCACCAACGGCATTCAGGCACTGGACCTGGTCGGGCGCAAGATCGTGGGTAGCGGCGGGGCGTTCTACAACCTGTTCGCCGACGAGATTCGTCACTTCACGGCGACCGCCAGCACGGACCTCGCCGAGTTCACCAAGCCACTGAACGACGCAGTGACCACCCTCGATGAACTGACCGCGTGGTTGCTTGACCGTGCGAAGAGCAATCCGAACGAAATCGGCGCGGCGTCGGTCGAGTATCTGCAGGTTTTCGGTTACGTGGCGTACGCCTACATGTGGGCTCTGATGGCCAAGGCGGCTTTCGGCAAGGAAGCGCAAGACGATTTCTATGCCAGCAAACTGGGCACGGCGCGGTTCTATTTTGCCCGCCTGCTGCCGCGCATTCACTCCTTGAGCGCGTCGGTGAAGGCCGGTAGCGAATCGTTGTTCCTGCTGGATGCAGGACAATTCTGATGAAGTAACGTTATGTAAGCATTCTCTTACATAACGTGCTGCTGTTCTCCCATAGATACAAATTGGATCCACAGCTAATCTACTTCTCATGGACGTAGCGCAGGAAGCGCAAAGCAACAACAGGGACACGTAGGATTCTGCCAGGACGGCGGAGTGAAATGGATGTCAGGGAAACAGTCTGCAAAGCCCCGCTTCGGCGGGGTTTTCTTTTGCCCAAAGAAAAGTTTCTAGCCCCGCCCATCCAGAGCCTGCGCGCTGTTCAAGCGCCCATCCGGGCCGTTTATCACCTCTTCCAGCAATGTCCGCAGCAAAGCCAGCGAGGCCTGCTGCCGTTGCACATCCCGACACACCAAACCGACTTTCAGCGGCACTCGTGGTTCGCTCAGGGGTTTCCACAGCAGTTCGTGGTTGCCATGAATCTTTTGCGAGCGTCCGGGCAGCACCGTCGCCAGGCGCGTGTGCGGCAGGCTGTCGAGGATGCCGGCCATGTTGTTCAGTTCGGCTTGCACCTGTGGGCGACGTCCCAGGCTTGTCAGCTGTGCCTGCCAGATCTGCCTGATCTGAAATTCCTCGCCCAGCAGCAACATCGGCAGTTCGGCGGCCTGACTCATGGACACTTTCTTGAATTCACGCAGCGGATGCTCTGCCGGGATGACCAGTGTCAGTTCATCTTCGTACAGCATCACGCCATGCAAGCCAGGCTGGCGGGGCGGCAGGTAGCCGATGCCGATATCCAGAGAACCGTTGAGCAGTCGCCGCTCGATTTCCAGCCCGGTCAGTTCATAGATCTGCACCACCAGATGCGGCTGCGCCTTGCGCACCCGTTCGAGCATCTGCGGAACGAGGCTGGTATGCACCGTCTGCAATACACCGATGGCCAGGGTGCGTAGCGCCTGACCTTTGAAGTTGCCGAGCGCTTCCCGTGCCCGTTGCAGGCCATCGAGCAAAGGCAGGGCGTGGTTGTACAGCGTGTGGGCCGCGAGGGTCGGCAACAGGCGCTTGCTGCTGCGCTCGAACAGGCCCACATCGAGGTTTTGCTCGAGGTGGCGGATTTGCTGGGACAGCGCCGGCTGGGAGATGGACAGGCGCTCGGCGGCCCGGCCCACGTGGCCTTCTTCATAGACCGCGACGAAATAACGCAGTTGTTTGAAATCCATAAGTAATACTTATCGAAAATGCTGGGAAATCGAAATGGCTGAACACCTCGCCTGAGCCTAGTCTAACCGCATTTACAGGGCTTACAGGGCCACAGAGCGCGATGAATACCCTTTGCTTCGATGGTATTTACATAGGTAAGGCAAAAAACCTCATCAGAGGTTTTTTCAGATGAATCTGTTCAGTCTGCGCCGCAGTCCTCCCAGTCTTGATGATCTGGTCATGGACGCCTCCCTGCCATCCCAAGGCGATAACCTTTCCAGCGAGTACTTGATGCCCAGTGTCGAGCGGCCGAAACAGGTGTTTGTGCGTGGCCAGGGTTCATGGTTGTGGGACAGCGATGACCGTGCGTACCTGGATTTTTCCCAGGGCGGCGGGGCCAACAGCCTTGGTCATAGTCCTTCGGTTCTGGTCAACGCAATCACTGCACAGGCTCAGTCGCTGATCAATCCGGGTTTCGGCCTGCACAACCGCGGCATGCTCAGCCTCGCCGAACGTTTGTGTGCCAGCACCGGCAGTGATCAGGCCTACCTGCTCAATACCGGCAGCGAAGCCTGTGAGGCGGCGATCAAACTGGCGCGCAAATGGGGGCAACAGCATCGCGGCGGTGCGTCGCGAATCATTGTGGCCAACAACGGTTGCCATGGCCGCAGCATGGGGACGATTTCTGCGTCGGACAGTTCGACACTGACCAACCGATTCGAGCCGCAATTGCCAGGCTTCAGTCGTGTTCCTTTCAATGACCTGCCAGCGTTGCATGCGGCCGTGGATGAACGGACCGTAGCGATCATGCTCGAGCCGATCCAGAACGAAGCCGGCGTGATCCCGGCCACCGCGCACTACCTCAAGGGCGTCGAACGCTTGTGCCGTGAACTCGGCATTTTGCTGATCTTCGACGAAGTGCAAACCGGCATCGGCCGTTGTGGCACCTTGCTCGCGGAACAGATCTTCGGTGTAACGGCGGATATCGTCGTGCTCGGCAAAGGGTTGGGCGGCGGCGTGCCATTGGCCGCGCTGCTGGCGCGGGGCAAGGCTTGCTGTTTCGACATTGGCGAGGTGACAGGCACTCATCACGGTAATGCGTTGATGGCCGCGGCGGGACTCTCGGTGCTCGATACCGTGCAAGACAAGGCTTTCCTCAAGCACGTCGCAGAAGCCGGTCAACACCTGCGTGAAGGCTTGGAGCGGTTGGCCAATCGTTACGATCACGGCGAGTTGCGCGGACAAGGGCTGCTTTGGGGGCTGACGCTGTCGGACGATTCCGCTGACGCGGTGGTCAAGGCCGCACTGTACGAAGGCTTGCTGCTCAATGCCCCGCAACCCGACTGCCTGCGCTTTACCCCAGCGC
>NZ_JBFUIC010000017.1:0-68380 GCF_056402075.1 Pseudomonas sp. P4_C3 | reverse complement strand
GCTGCTGGAGGCAGGTCCCCTCGACAAGGTGCTGGAGATCGGCACCGGCTCGGGTTATCAGACGGCGGTGCTGTCGCAACTTGTAGAGCGTGTGTTCTCGGTCGAGCGCATCAAGGTTTTGCAGGATCGTGCGAAGGAACGTCTGGTCGAACTGAACCTGCGCAACGTGGTGTTCCGCTGGGGCGATGGCTGGGAGGGCTGGCCGGCACTGGCGCCGTACAACGGGATTATCGTCACTGCAGTGGCGACCGATGTGCCCCAGGCATTGCTTGACCAGTTGGCACCGGGAGGCCGAATGGTGATCCCTGTCGGGTCCGGAGAAGTCCAGCAATTGATGCTGATCATTCGCGAGGAACAGGGTTTTTCCAGGCATGTTCTGGGGGCTGTACGCTTCGTGCCATTGCTCAATGGGCCACTGGCCTGAGCATTTGTTTCGGCACGCTGAATTCTCTGCGATTGCCTTTGTCTTACAGCGGCATCGTGCGGTTAAACGGGATTCATCGTCAGGCAGCAAACGTGTGCGCGACACCGATTCGCTACATTAAAGGTAAAGCGTGCACGGCCCGTTATACTTGCGACAGTTCATTGCCGGACTCCGGCATTTCACATTTTCAGCCACCACAGAGGGAGCGGCGGGTGAGTCTCACAGTCATTGCGCAGCGAATGAGTAAAACGAGCTTTCAGCGCCTGGTGACTGGCCTTGTCTTGAGCACCTTGCTGGTCGGTTGTTCCAGCAACAAATCCAGCGATGTTCGTGTCGTGGACCGCAACAATGCCGCGCCACAGCGACCGGTCGTGACCACCGGACAATACGTCGTTCGGCCCAAGGACACCCTGTTCTCCATCGCCTTTCGTTACGGCTGGGACTACAAGGCCCTGGCGGCACGCAATAACATTCCTGCGCCCTACACCATCCATCCGGGTCAGACGATTCGCTTTGATGGTCGCACTGATTCAACGTCGACGGCGGTGGTCAGTTCGTCCAGTTCAACACCTTCGTCGTCGAGTAAAACCACGGTCATCCGTCGCTCGGCAAACGGTACGACCACCAGTACAACGACGGTTGTACCGTCCGTCGCGAACAAGCCTGCACCCGCTCCATTGCCCCCTCCCGGACCAGCCCCGACCGGCTGGGGATGGCCATCTAATGGCATTCTTATCGGGAAATTCTCTTCAAACGGTAGTTTGAATAAAGGAATTGATATCGCCGGAGATTTGGGACAGCCTGTTTTAGCTGCGTCTGATGGGACGGTGGTGTATGCCGGGAGTGGCTTAAGGGGCTACGGCGAATTAGTGATCATCAAACACAGTGAAACCTACGTCAGTGCCTACGGACATAACCGCAGGCTGTTGGTTCGGGAGGGGCAGCAGGTCAAGGTCGGACAGACAATTGCCGAAATGGGGTCAACGGGTACAGACCGGGTGAAACTGCATTTTGAGATTCGCCGCCAGGGTAAACCTGTAGATCCGCTGCAATTCCTGCCACGTCGTTGATCGCTTACCAGCCTGTTCCGTCGCGTAGAGGGGACAGGCTCCAGCGTTGCCAGGGAGAAAGGCGCCGCTTGAGCTTGAGGTCGAACTCACCAAAGGACTATAACAATGGCTCTCAGTAAAGAAGTGCCGGAGTTTGACATCGACGATGAGGTTCTCCTGATGGAGAGCAGCATCGATATGGATCCGATGTCGAATGATGAAGGGGCGGCTCCACCTTCCGTTCGTGCCAAATCCAAACACTCCGCATCGTTGAAACAACACAAGTACATTGACTACACGCGGGCACTTGATGCCACGCAGCTGTATCTCAATGAAATTGGTTTCTCTCCCCTGCTGTCACCCGAAGAAGAAGTTCATTTTGCGCGCCTGTCGCAAAGTGGCGATCCGGCCGGGCGCAAACGCATGATTGAAAGTAACCTGCGGCTGGTGGTGAAAATCGCCCGACGCTACGTCAATCGTGGGTTGTCGCTGCTGGACCTGATCGAAGAGGGCAACCTCGGCTTRATCCGGGCGGTGGAGAAGTTCGATCCGGAACGCGGTTTCCGCTTCTCGACCTACGCGACCTGGTGGATTCGCCAGACCATCGAACGCGCAATCATGAATCAGACCCGGACCATCCGGTTGCCGATCCATGTGGTCAAAGAGCTGAATGTGTACCTGCGGGCCGCGCGGGAGCTGACGCAAAAACTCGACCATGAACCCTCACCCGAAGAAATCGCCAACCTGCTGGAAAAGCCGGTGGGAGAGGTCAAGCGTATGCTCGGCCTTAACGAACGGGTTTCTTCGGTCGACGTCTCGCTGGGTCCGGACTCGGATAAAACCCTGCTTGATACCCTGACTGACGACCGTCCAACCGATCCATGCGAACTGTTGCAGGACGACGACCTGTCCCAGAGCATCGATCAATGGCTCTCGGAGCTGACCGACAAGCAACGCGAAGTGGTAGTACGCCGCTTCGGCCTGCGCGGTCATGAAAGCAGCACCCTTGAAGATGTGGGCCTGGAGATCGGCCTGACCCGGGAACGGGTCAGACAGATTCAGGTGGAAGGCTTGAAGCGGCTGCGCGAGATCCTGGAAAAAAATGGTCTGTCGAGCGAGTCGCTGTTCCAATAAGGCGCTCACTGCGATGGCATGAAAAACCCCGACCGGCTCGGGGTTTTTTATTGTCTGGTCTGGGGATCGAATCCCCTCGGGATTTTGGTTTCGTGCTGTAAGCCTTGGCTTACTCTTGCGTAAGTGTTCGTTATTTTTACACTCTGGCAGTCGCCTATGTTGAGCGCTATTTGCCTCTATCTTTTTGATTTATATAACTATTTTTTATTATTAATGATGTGTGACAGTTGGGGTTCGCGCCAAGGGGCGATTGATCCCGCAGGGGAAAGCTCTAGTATTCAGGTTGTGTCGACGGACAGACACGTCCTTCAAGGATGAGGGATATGGATATCGCAGGACGCGATTCATCAGGACGATGAAAAGGAACACAGGGAATAGGGAAAAAATGTGGGCGGGTCAAACCGCCCCTTTTTTTGCCTGAAAAAAAGCAAAAAGGCCCTTTTGGGGCCTTTTACAGGAACGCGGGGGTAATCAGCGTTCGAGGTCTTTGAGCTTGTTGCCAACAGATTTGTTGATGACGCGATCAAACTCTTCTGCATCAGGCAACGATTCTTTCTTCTCGGTGATGTTCGGCCAGATATCGGCCAACTCAGCGTTCAGCTCGATGAAGTTTTCCATGCCGGCCGGAACCTCATCTTCGGAGAAGATAGCCACGGCAGGGCATTCAGGTTCGCACAGCGCGCAATCGATGCACTCATCCGGGTGGATCACCAGGAAATTCGGGCCTTCGTAAAAGCAGTCCACCGGACAGACTTCTACGCAGTCGGTGTACTTGCACTTGATGCAGTTGTCGGTGACGACGAAGGTCATTTCTAATTTTCTCCTCAGGTGCGGCTTGCTGCGCCCCTTCTCGTAGGGGTCGCCAGGTTCGGGAGCGATAGTCTGCTAGCCAGGCTATTAGCCAGCAGCATCCCAAACCGCGCGAGATTCTAACAGCTTGCAAGCCGCTGCGTTAGATCCGTGTCTTAAGTGTATAGAGCATTTCGAGAGCACGACGTGGCGTCATGTCGTCCAGGTCGAGCTTGGCCAGGTCATCCAGCACCGGATGCGGCAGGCTGGCAAACAGGTCGCTTTGCTGCGGTGCCGCCGGTTTGCCTTTGGCCGGTGCCGGTGCTTCATGGGGCAGGGCGGTGTCTTCCAGGCGGCTCAAGTGCTCGCGAGCACGGGTGATGACTTCACTCGGTACGCCCGCCAGCTGCGCAACGGCCAGGCCATAACTCTGACTGGCCGGCCCGGGCAGAACGTGGTGCAGGAACACGATGCGTTCATTGTGCTCGGTGGCATTGAGGTGCACGTTGGCCACCAGTGGCTGGGCTTCCGGCAGGACGGTCAGTTCAAAGTAGTGGGTGGCGAACAGCGTGTAGGCACGCAGATGCGCCAGGCGTTCGGCCGCCGCCCATGCCAGGGAAAGACCGTCGAAGGTGCTGGTGCCGCGCCCGACTTCGTCCATCAGAACCAGGCTGCGCTCGGTGGCGTTGTGCAGAATGTTCGCGGTTTCGCTCATTTCCACCATGAAGGTCGAACGCCCGCCGGCCAGGTCATCGCTAGAGCCGATCCGGGTGAAGATGCGGTCGACCAGCGACAGTTCGCAACTGGCCGCTGGCACGAAGCTGCCGATATGCGCCAGGAGCACAATCAAGGCGGTCTGACGCATGTAGGTGGATTTACCGCCCATGTTCGGACCGGTGATCACCAGCATGCGGGTGTTGTCGTCCAGGCTCAGGTCGTTGGCCACGAACGGCGTGGTCAGCACTTGTTCGACCACCGGGTGACGACCCTGGCTGATGCGCATGCACGGTTCGCTGACGAAGCGCGGGCAGTTCAGGTCGAGGTTCAGCGCACGCTCGGCCAGGTTGCTCAACACGTCCAGCTCGGCCAGGGCGCCGGCGGTGTCCTGCAAGGGTGGCAGCTGGGCGATCAGGTCTTCGAGGAGTGCTTCGTACAGCATCTTCTCGCGGGCCAGGGCACGGCTCTTGGCCGACAATGCCTTGTCTTCGAACGCTTTGAGTTCCGGTGTAATGAAGCGCTCGGCACCTTTGAGCGTCTGGCGGCGAATATAGTCGGCAGGTGCCGATTCTGCCTGCTTGCTTGGCAACTCGATGAAGTAACCGTGGATGCGGTTGTAACCGACCTTCAGGTGCGACAGGCCGGTGCGGGCCTTTTCCCGTGCCTCGAGGTCGATCAGGAATTGCCCGGCGTTTTCGCTGAGCGACTGCAGTTCGTCGAGTTCGCTGTCGTAGCCGGTTTTCAGCACGCCGCCGTCACGAATGACTGCGGGCGGGTTGTCGATGATGGCTTTTTCCAGGAGTGCCGCCAGTTCCGGGTAGGTGCTGGTGATGGTCGCGAGTTGCTGGAGGTGCGGGGCTTCGAGCTCCGTCATTGCCACTTGCAGTTCGGGCAGTGCGCCGAGGGCGTCACGCAAACGGGCGAGGTCGCGCGGGCGGGCATTGCGCAGACCGATCCGCGCAAGAATCCGCTCGATGTCACCGATTTCCTTGAGTTGCGGTTGCAGTCTTTCGAAGCGGTAACCGTCGAGCAGGCAAGTGATCGAGGTCTGACGCGCCAACAGCACCGTCAAATCGCGTAACGGGCGATTCAGCCAGCGGGTCAGCAGTCGACTGCCCATGGCGGTCTGGCAACGGTCCACCACCGATTGCAGGGTGTTGTCGCGGCCGCCGGCCAGGTTGGTGTCGAGCTCCAGGTTGCGACGGCTGGCGCCATCGAGCACCACGGTGTCGTCCAGGCGCTCATGACGCAGGCTGCGCAAATGGGGCAGGGCGGTGCGCTGGGTTTCCTTGGCGTAGGCCAGCAGACAACCGGCGGCGCCGATGGCCAGGGTCAGGTTTTCGCAGCCAAAGCCTTTGAGATCCTGGGTCGAGAATTGCTGGCACAGGCTTTTGAGCGCCGAATCGCGCTCGAAATCCCAGGGGGCACGGCGACGCACGCCGCGGCGTTTTTCCGCCGGCAAGTCCTTGGGCCAGTCATCCGGGATCAGCAGTTCCACCGGGTTGACCCGCTCCAGTTCTGCCAGCAGGTTTTCCCAACCCTTGATTTCCAGCACGCTGAAGTTGCCGCTGGTGATGTCCAGCACCGCCAGGCCGAACAGGCGCTCATCGCCCAGGACGGCGGCGATCAGGTTGTCCCGACGCTCGTCGAGCAGCGCCTCGTCACTCACCGTCCCCGGCGTGATGATGCGCACCACCTGCCGCTCCACCGGCCCTTTGCTGGTGGCCGGGTCGCCGACCTGCTCGCAGATCACCACCGATTCGCCAAGCTTCACCAGTTTTGCCAGGTAACCCTCAGCAGCGTGGTAAGGAATTCCGCACATCGGAATCGCCTGGCCAGCCGACTGCCCGCGGGCCGTCAGGGTGATGTCCAGCAACTTGGCGGCCTTCTTCGCGTCTTCATAGAAGATCTCGTAGAAGTCGCCCATGCGGTAGAACATCAGCTGGTCCGGGTGCTGGTTTTTCAGGCGCCAGTACTGCTGCATCATCGGGGTGTGGGAGGACAGGTCGGAGACGGCTTTATTCATCGGATTGTCAGGAAGCTCGTTGAAAGAGATGGGGCAAAAGCGGGGCAACGGCCGGGCTTTTCCGCGATGGGCGCAAGGTTACCATGGGCGGTCTACCCGACGCAGGCATCACGGCCGGGTGACTTCCTTTGCCATTTAAAATCTGGATATGCATGACTTATGCAAATCGGCATTGTCTTCTTCGAGAAGAGCAAGCACTATGCGCGTTATGCAAAAACGCAACGTATCTACCGTATTAAGAGCATTGCTCGATCAGCACGGGATCTCCCCCACGGAGCTTCACCGTCGAACCGGCGTGCCTCAATCCACGCTCTCGCGCATTCTCAGCGGGAAGATCGTCGATCCTTCGGACAAACATATTTCGAAGATCGCCGAGTATTTCTCCTTGAGTACCGACCAGTTGCGTGGCCGCGCGGACGTCTCGTCTGCCGCAAATGCCGGGCGCGCTCCAGTGCATTCGGAACTCAAGGATATAAGTCTGTGGGATGACGATACCCCTGTCGATGACGACGAGGTGTCGGTCCCCTTTCTTCGCGAGGTTGAATTGGCCGCGGGATCAGGAAGATTCGTCATCGAAGAGAGCGAGCGCTCTAGCCTGCGCTTTGGCAAGCGAAGCCTGCGCCATAACGGTGTGCAGTTCGACCAGGCAAAATGCGTGACAGTACGGGGCAACAGCATGTTGCCGGTACTGCGCGACGGCGCCACGGTCGGGGTCAATGCCGGCAAGTGCGGCATTGGCGATATCGTTGACGGCGACCTTTATGCAATCAATCACAACGGTCAATTGCGGGTGAAGCAGCTGTATCGCCTGCCGTCCGGGATTCGCTTGCGCAGCTTCAATCGTGATGAGCATCCGGACGAAGATTACACCTTTCAGGAAGTGCAGGAGGAGCCGATTGTTATCCTGGGGCATGTCTTCTGGTGGGGCATGTACGCCCGCTGACACTCCCGGCGTCCAGATAAAGCCCGCTTCCCGAGCGGGTTTTTTTTGCGTGCTGAAAGCATTGGATCACATTTTCAATGCGTTGATGCATTGACTGACTATGCATCAATGCATAATCTGGTGCCTGTCTATTCAAGAACGCGGTGTGACCGTTCACTCAAGGAAGCATGAAATGACCGCTGAGCAATATGCGTTGCTGGACATGCCTCTGTGGCTGGTCATCAGCCTGCCAATACTTGGTGGCGTTACCGGTGAAATGTGGCGTGCCGACAAAGAGGGCGTTCGTGGCTGGCCCCTTGTCCGGCGCCTGAGCCTGCGGTCCGGCTCCAGCATGATCTGCGGCGCCTCGGTCATCATGCTGCTGCACGCCGCCAATGTTTCCATCTGGGCTGCCTGTGCGGGTGGCTGTTTAGCGGCGATGGCCGGGACAGAAGTGGTTCTAGGGTTGTATGAGCGTTGGGTGGCCAAGCGTATGGGGGGCGGACATGTTCCGCCCGGCGACGTGGAAGATTGATTCTCCGACAGTCCCTTTCCAGAGCCTCTGATTCCTTACATTTTGATCGGCCCTGTCGCTTGCAAGTGCGGTCTGCTCGTGTACGGTTAACCTCATCCCGCCCGATCAGGAGATGACCGTGAACGAAATCACCCAGCTCGCCGCCGAACTCGGCAGACGCTTGCAGGTTCTCAATGCCCACGTCACCACGGCGGAGTCCTGCACCGGCGGAGGCATCGCCGAGGCTATTACCCGTATCCCCGGGAGTTCGGCCTGGTTCGAGGCCGGTTATGTCACCTACTCCAACCGGCAGAAAACCCTGCAACTGGATGTCCCGGTGGAGTTGTTCACCACCGTGGGCGCGGTCAGCCGCGAGGTGGTCGAGGCCATGGTCCGGGGGGCGCAGAAGAAAAACAGCGCGTATTTCTCCGTCGCGGTCAGTGGCATCGCCGGTCCGGATGGTGGAACGGCGAACAAGCCGGTTGGCACGGTATGGCTGGCCTGGGGCATCGGAGACCAGGTGTTCTGTGAGCGGCAGCACTTCCCGGGTAATCGCGATGACGTCCGCCGACAAACGGTGAAGGCCGCGCTAGAGGGGCTGCTGCGGTATGCCGCGGCAGAAATCTCAAATCAGGGGTAGGCGATCCGGAATCGCTGTGGAATAATACTGGCTACTTATACAGGTGTTGGCCGTCAGGCCTTATTGATTACGTGAGGACTTTAATGGACGACAACAAGAAGAAAGCCTTGGCTGCGGCCCTGGGTCAGATCGAACGTCAATTCGGCAAGGGTGCCGTAATGCGTATGGGCGATCAGGACCGTCAGGCGATCCCGGCCATCTCCACGGGCTCTCTGGGTCTGGACATTGCTCTCGGCATCGGCGGTCTGCCAAAAGGCCGTATTGTTGAAATCTACGGTCCTGAATCTTCCGGTAAAACCACGCTGACCTTGTCCGTGATCGCCCAGGCTCAAAAAGCCGGCGCGACCTGCGCATTTGTCGACGCCGAACACGCCCTCGACCCTGAGTACGCCGGCAAGCTGGGCGTCAACGTCGACGACCTGCTGGTTTCCCAGCCGGACACCGGTGAACAGGCTCTGGAAATCACCGACATGCTGGTGCGTTCCAACGCGGTTGACGTGATCATCGTCGACTCCGTGGCCGCCCTGGTGCCAAAGGCTGAAATCGAAGGCGAAATGGGTGACATGCACGTGGGCCTGCAAGCCCGTCTGATGTCCCAGGCGCTGCGTAAAATCACCGGTAACATCAAGAACGCCAACTGCCTGGTGATCTTCATCAACCAGATCCGTATGAAAATCGGCGTGATGTTCGGTAGCCCGGAAACCACCACCGGTGGTAACGCGCTGAAGTTCTACGCATCGGTTCGCCTGGACATCCGCCGCACTGGCGCGGTGAAAGAAGGTGATGAAGTCGTCGGTAGCGAAACCCGCGTCAAGGTTGTGAAGAACAAAGTGGCTTCGCCGTTCCGTCAGGCCGAGTTCCAGATTCTTTACGGCAAGGGCATCTACCTCAACGGTGAGATGATCGACCTGGGTGTTCTGCACGGTTTCGTCGAGAAGTCCGGTGCCTGGTATGCCTATGAAGGCACCAAGATCGGTCAGGGCAAGGCCAACTCGGCCAAGTTCCTGGCAGACAACCCGGAAGTCGCGGCAAAGCTGGAGAAGCAACTGCGTGACAAGCTGTTGTCGCCTGCATCGGTAGCAGACGCCAAAGCTTCTGCGGTCAAAGAGACCGAAGTCGACCTGGCTGACG
This sequence comes from Pseudomonas sp. P4_C3, assembly GCF_056402075.1. Classification (NCBI taxonomy): domain Bacteria; kingdom Pseudomonadati; phylum Pseudomonadota; class Gammaproteobacteria; order Pseudomonadales; family Pseudomonadaceae; genus Pseudomonas; species Pseudomonas sp. P4_C3. The sequence continues at coordinate 59,034 of NZ_JBFUIC010000017.1, read as the reverse complement.
CTGATATCTGATCGAAGCGATGACCGCCGTACTCGATACACTCGTCGCGGTGCGGCGAACCGCAATGGACCTGCTCGCACGACGCGAGCACGGTCGTGTCGAGCTGACGCGTAAACTGCGTCAGCGCGGCGCCCTCCCTGAAATGATCGAAACAGCACTCGACCGGTTGACAGAAGAGGGGTTGTTGTCCGAAGCCCGTTACCTCGAAAGTTTCGTTTCCTACCGCGCCCGTTCCGGTTATGGCCCTTTGCGCATTCGTGAAGAGCTGGGCCAGCGCGGCCTGCAGCGCACCGATATTGAACTCGCCCTGCGTGAGAGCGGTATCGACTGGCAGGAGCAACTGGCCGATACCTGGCGGCGCAAGTTCTCCGGGCAATTGCCGACGGACGTCCGGGAGCGAGCCAAACAAGGCCGGTTCCTGGCGTATCGGGGATACTCCATGGAAATGATCAATCGCCTGTTCAGCGGTCGAGGGATGGATGATTGAACTGAAACGGCCCGCTATTTCGATAGCGGGCCGTTTTTTATGCCTCAGGAAACCTTTGACGGCTCCCGCGTGCGTTGTTGTACCTGGGGTTTTGATTGTGCCCAGTTTTCCGGCAGGTTGATGTAGTCCACAAGTTCGCGCAGACGACCATGATTGCGGGCGTTGAAGTTGAAGACCAGCCGCGCCAGATGGCTGAACTCGGCTTCGTTGTGTTCTTCACCACTGTAAGCATGCTGATGGAAGTGATCGCTCAGGCACAGGTCGGCGAAAGCCTCCTGCATGTGTTCGAGTGCGTGGTCGCTGAGTGTGTGATTCATGCGAATCAGGAACTGATGCTTGAGCCAGCGACTGGAGTGGAAGTTGCTGTAGAACTGGTTGATGTGCTCTACCGCTTCTTCGACGTTGTAGACCAGTTTCACCAGCTTCATGTCAGTGGGCAGGATGTAGTGGTTTTCCTCCAGTTGCTGGTGAATGAAGTCCAGTGCGCCTTGCCAGAATTTGCCGCCCGGCGTGTCCAGTAGCACCACTGGCACCAATGGACTCTTGCCGGTCTGGATCAACGTCAGCACTTCCAGCGCCTCATCCAGCGTACCGAAGCCGCCGGGGCACAGCACCAGGGCGTCGGCTTCCTTGACGAAGAACAATTTGCGGGTGAAGAAGAAATGGAAGGGCAGCAGGTTGGTCGTGCCGTCGACAGTGGGGTTGGCATGTTGTTCGAAGGGCAGCGTGATGTTGAACCCCAGGCTGTGTGTCAGGCCAGCGCCATCATGGGCGGCGGCCATGATGCCGCCACCAGCGCCGGTAATGACCATCATGTCCGAGCGCGCCAGCGCAGCGCCGAGCTCCCGGGCCATGCTGTAGAGCGGATGTTCGGTGGGGGTGCGGGCCGAGCCGAAAACGGTGACTTTGCGTCGCCCCTTGAATTGTTCGAGTACGCGGAAAGCCTGTTCCAGTTCGCGCAGGGCTTGCAGGGTGATTTTGGCATTCCAGCGGTTGTGGTCTTCCTGGGCCATGCGCAGCACGGTCAGGATCATGTCGCGGTAGATCGGGGTGTTCGGGCTGTTGGGTGAAATCAGCTTGAGCTGTTCTTCGACCTTGCTGATGAGGTCATGGCCGCTTTCTTCAAAATGACGGCTCAGGAGGTCATTCGGTTGGTAAGGCATTCAACTTCTCCTTCTGCACAGAACCCTCGGCCCGACAACGTAAGTCGGTGCCACGACACTTCATGTGTCGCTGTCTGCCCAGGCCCATGCCTGGGCGATCTACTTGACCCGAAAGGTATCGGATCATCCAAACAGGCTCTGTTTTTCCCTTGGATGAAAGAAACGTTCGCACAACACGACAAGCGACGGCCAGCCCCTTTCCAGCCTGAAAAAGTGAACGTGGATACCCTGAAATCTAGACCTTCACAGTGATTTGCGCTGTCTTGATCATTGCGCCACAAAGTCTTTCCTGGCAACCGCTTATTGACGATTTGCAAGGTGCTTTCACCGCTCGTCTGAACGTACGTCGCATGTGCGGCACTCTGATTTACTAAGTTACAGGTGTCACACGACAACTTTGCGTCAACGACAGGGCGCACGGTACAAGCGGTTCAAGGATTTATCGCTCAAACATGAGTGAAGTGCAGGGAGGCGGGAAACCATGACCAGAGTCGTTCTGGAGATCGATACGCAACTGTATCGATTGCTGAAGTCATCAGCCGAGACCCATCATTTGAGTCTCGAAGAGGAGTGCTGCCGGCGTTTGCGCGGTGGCGAACGCCGTTCGCATTACTTGCAGGCGCTGCTGGCGGAATTGCGCGCCGAAGATGAACAACGGCGCGCCAATTCCCGGTGATTACTTTTTCTTCTTGGCCGGTTGCAGGCAATCCGACTCCTGGAAGCTTGCGGAGCCGACCGGGCGGTTGGTCTTCACCTCGGTGAAGTCGTAACGCATGATCGCCCCCTTGGCCATCAGCTTGCGAAACCCTTCGTTTCTGCAGACAGAAGCGCCCAACTGGAAGTACACCGCTTTCGGGTCTGCACGCATCTTGTCGGCGTGGCTGCTCTGCACGCTCAGATGGTTGATCAGCTGTTTGCCTTCAACGGTGTAGCCTTGATCGAGTATGTCTTCGTTGATCGCTCGTGGAGTGCCGACGCTGCTCTGGGTGGCGACGTTTTGCAGCATTTTGTTCAGTTCCGTGTCTTTCAGGGACGCAGCCTGAGCATTGAAGGACGACGCCAGCAAAATGGCCGCGGTAGGAACGATAAGGCGCAGCATGAAACTCTCCTGGTTCAGTGATGGGGGTTGGACCCGTCACGTGGCTGTGCGTTCAGTGGCGGCGAATTATAGGGGAGGCGGGCTGGACGGTACAGGCTTGCGCCGGGCGGTCTGGTAAACTGCTGGCACTTTTCACCCTGTCGAGTGTTTTTCGTGTCGATTTCCCTTCTCTGTGGGCGTTGCCCGCTATGAGTCATGCCCCCGCGCGCTTTGCCTTGAATGCCGTAGCCCGCTTGCGCGATCAGCGCGAGGAGGAGGGCATCAAGCCGATTCAGGCYCGCGGCTGGCGCGCGCCGCGTTGCCGCGACTGCCGGGTGATCGAGAGTCACTGCCTGTGTGCATGGCGTCCGCAGGTCGCTACCCGCTCCGGCGTGTGCCTGATCATGACCAACAAGGAAGTGTTCAAGCCGAGCAACACCGGTTGGCTGATCGCCGACGTGGTAACTGACAACCATGCCTTCATCTGGTCCCGTACCGAGGTCGATCCAAAGTTGCTGGCGCTGTTGTCCGACCCGCAATGGCAGCCTTACCTGGTGTTTCCGGGTGAGTACGTCGAGCCCGAGCGTGTGACAAACAGCGTGGATGTCGATAGCACCAAGCGTCCATTGTTCATTCTGTTGGATGCGACCTGGACCGAAGCGCGGAAGATCTTTCGCAAGAGCCCCTATTTCGATCGATTGCCGATCCTCAGCCTGCTGCCGGAGAAACTCTCCCGCTACCGGTTGCGCCGCTCGACTCGCAGCGAGCATCTGTGCACGGCGGAAGTGGCGGCGCTGTGCCTCGACCTTGCAGGCGATGTAACCGCAGCTTCGGCGCTGGATRCCTATTTTGATGTGTTCAGCCAGCATTACCTCGACGCCAAACATCAGTTGGACATGAACGTTTCGACCCCGGCGCACGCCGAGTTGATGCCCTATGTGCAGCCGGTCACTCCGTTGATGGGCTGATTGTTGCGCATACTGCAATAACGTGTACCGGCCATGCTGCTTGACCACCCCGGCTTCGCTGGGCATGCTTGGCGCCGATCTGGGTGCGGCCAGAGTTTGCAACGTCGTTTTTTGCGTTGAGCGTGCTTTGTTGGTGCGGCTCCGTGGCTGTACCTTGAGTTGCTCTGGCGAAGCCCGAATGCATCGGGCGTCCCATGAAAAACAGGATCATTTGAAAAATGGCCACATACGAAATCCTGATTGCCGATGACCACCCACTTTTTCGTAGTGCCTTGCACCAAGCGCTGACCCTGAGCCTTGGCCCGGATGTCCGTCTGGTGGAAGTGGCGAGCATCGCCGAACTGGAAGTGCGCCTGACGGAAAAATCCGATTGGGATCTGGTGCTGCTGGACCTGAATATGCCGGGAGCCTACGGTTTTTCCGGACTGGTCCTGCTGCGCGGTCAGTATCCGCAGATTCCAGTAGTCATGGTTTCGGCCCAGGAAGAGCCGACCATCATGGTCAAGTCTCGTGAGTTCGGCGCCAGTGGCTTCATTCCCAAATCCAGCGACTTGAGTGTGATCCAGAAAGCCGTGCGTGCGGTTCTCGATGGCGACGTGTTCTGGCCGCCGCAGGCGTTCGAAGCGGTCAGCGTCTCGGATGAAGCCAAGGCGGCCAGCGAAGGCCTTGCCAGCCTGACGCCGCAGCAATTCCGGGTGCTGACCATGGTCTGCGAAGGCTTGCTGAACAAGCAGATCGCCTACGAGCTGAGTGTTTCCGAGGCGACGATCAAGGCGCATGTCACCGCGATTTTCCGTAAACTGAATGTGYGGACCCGGACCCAGGCCGCGCTGCTCTTGCAACAACTTGAGTCAATTTCCAGCCATTAAAGGCTGGCAACTTCACGCTTTTTTGACTTTGGTTGATCTAGCTTTCCTACTTCTTTTTTGTAAGTTGCCCACTCTATGTCACCTTTCAAAGGCCAGACCGGTCTGAAACGTATTCTCAATGCCTCCAGTTATTCGCTGGACGGCCTGCGCGCAGCCTTCACCGGTGAAGCCGCCTTTCGGCAATTGGTATTGCTCAACGTCATCCTGATTCCCCTTTCGTTCTTCCTGAATGTCAGCCGGGTCGAACGGGCGTTGTTGATCGCGGTATGCCTGCTGGCGTTGATCGTCGAGTTGCTCAACTCGGCAGTGGAAGCGGCCATCGACCGCATTTCCCTTGAGCGGCACCCGCTGTCCAAGAATGCCAAGGACATGGGCAGTGCCGCCCAGTTCGTGGCATTGAGCATGATTGCCCTGGTGTGGGCGGTAATTCTGCTCTAAGCGATCGTCGGCAGCACGATCTCGTCGCTGCGCTGAACCCCGGCGGTGAAGGCGCGGCACAGATCGAGGAACTCGCGCATCGCCGAGGTCTGATACTTCTGTTTATGCCAGATGAAATAAAACTGTCGCGCCAGATCCAGATCCGGCGTCTCGACAGGCACCAGGCTGCCGCGGCGGAATGCGTCGCGCAAAGCCAGCCTGGAAATGCAGCCAATCCCCAAACCTGACTCCACCGCGCGCTTGATCGCTTCGGTGTGCTCGAGCTCCAGGCGAATGTTTAATGAAGTGCGGTGATGGCGCATGGCTTGATCGAAGGTCAACCGCGTGCCTGAGCCTTGTTCGCGCAAGATCCAGGCTTCGTGACTCAACTCATCCATGGTGGCCGTGCCGCGCTTGGCCAGCGGATGCTGAGGGGCGCAAAACACCACCAGTTCGTCCTCGACCCAGCTTTGTACTTCGATGTCCGGGTGGCTGCAGTCGCCTTCGATTAGACCCAGATCAATTTCATAGTGGGCCACTTGTTGCACGATATTGGCAGTGTTCTGCACGTGCAGTTTCACCTGGCTYTCCGGATGGCGCTGCATGAAGCTGCCGATCAGCAGGGTGGCCAGGTAATTGCCGATGGTCAGGGTCGCGCCCACGGCCAGCGAGCCGAAACCGGACTTGCCGTTGAGCAGATCTTCGATTTCCTTGGCCTGGTCCAGCAGGGCGACAGCTTGCGGCAACAGTTGTTTGCCGAGCGCGTTGAGGCTCAGGCGTTTGCCGGCGCGGTCGAACAACTGGCAGCTGCACTGGCGCTCCAGCTCGGTGATCGAGGTGCTCGCCGCCGATTGCGAGAGGTTGAGCAGGCCCGCGGCACGGGATACGCTTTCCTGCTGGGCGACGGCGACGAATACTTGAAGTTGACGGAGAGTAAATCGCATATCGATATAACCGATAACCCTTATCTTAATAATCCATTTAACAGATATTGTCTCTGCCTTTAGAATGCGATGCAATTGCGCAGAGCTGGCTTTCTTTGCAGAGCACGCCGAACACGCGCAGACAAATCTCCAGGAGTCCCACGTACATGAGCAACATGAACCACGAGCGTGTCCTCAGTGTTCACCACTGGAACGACACTCTGTTCAGCTTCAAGTGCACCCGTGATCCGGGCCTGCGCTTCGAGAACGGTCAGTTCGTGATGATCGGCCTGCAACAGCCCAACGGCCGCCCGCTTATGCGCGCTTACTCGATTGCCAGCCCGAACTGGGAAGAGCATCTCGAGTTCTTCAGCATCAAGGTGCCTGATGGTCCGCTGACTTCGCAGTTGCAGCATCTGAAGGAAGGCGACGAGATCATCATCAGCAAGAAGCCTACCGGCACGCTGGTACTGGATGACTTGAAGCCTGGCAAACATTTGTACCTGCTCAGCACCGGTACCGGTCTGGCGCCGTTCATGAGTGTTATCCAGGACCCGGAAACCTACGAGCGTTTCGAGAAAGTGATCCTGTGCCACGGCGTGCGTTACGTCAACGAAGTCGCTTACCGCGAGTTCATCACCGAGCACCTGCCGCAGAACGAATTCTTCGGCGAAGCACTGCGTGACAAGTTGATCTACTACCCGACCGTGACCCGCGAGCCGTTCGAGAACGAAGGTCGCCTGACCGACCTGATGCGCAGCGGCAAGCTGTTCAGCGACATCGGCCTGCCACCGATCAACCCGCAGGACGACCGCGCCATGCTGTGCGGCAGCCCGAGCATGCTCGACGAGACCAGCGAAGTGCTGAACAGCTTCGGCCTGAAGGTTTCGCCGCGGATGCGCGAGCCGGGTGATTACCTGATCGAGCGAGCGTTCGTCGAGAAGTGACCGTAGGTCACTTGTAGGAGCGAGCCTGCTCGCGATGGAGGTCAACGATAACGCGGGAAGCTTGATACCCAGCGGCGTCCTCAGGTTTTTCGCGAGCAGGCTCGCTCCTACAGTAGATTTGCAGCGCATCTGAAAAGCCCGCATGACTTGGGAAGGTCATGCGGGCTTATTCGTTTCCGGCGTTCAGCCCTTTGCAGGAATGACTTCCAGGACGCGGATCAGCTCCGGTGTCGGATAGTGCCAGCGCACATCCAGATCCCAGAACTGCGCGCCGTATTCCCGCGCGGGTGCCGGCGTTTGATAGGCCGGGCGCGGATCTTGCGCCAGGCATTGCTCGATCAGCTCAACCAAAGGCTCTTCCAGGCGCTGAGCATGCTCGTGAGCCTGTTTCAGCGCTGTATCCGTCCACTGTATGGGGATCAGCTGCGGCGCGGCGCTGGCGATGCTGTTGGTGGCTGTGTCGATGATGTCGGCGTAGGGCACGTAGGGTTTGATATCGAGAATCGGCGTGCCATCCAGCAGATCGATGCCCGAGATCCACAAGCGGTTGGCTTCGACCTTGTCCAGTTTCACCACTGACTGCCCGATGCCATTGGGACGGTGGGTGGCGCGGGTAGCGAACACGCCCATGGATTTGTTGCCGCCGAGGCGAGGAGGGCGGACCTTCAAGCGAGGCTTTTCTTCCAGGGCCTGGTGGAACAGGAACAACAGCCATACATGGCTGACCTGCTCCAGGCCCTGTACAGCGTCCCCTTGATCGAACGGTGCCACCAGTTCCAGCACGCCACGGGCGGCCGGGGCCAGTTGCGGCTGGCGCGGAATGGCGAACTTCTCCTTGAAGCAGGAGCGCACGAAGCCGATGGGGGAAACGCTGTAGGTCATGGTTTGAGGTCGAGGTGGATTTAGATAGGGCATGATGCCGCAAAGATCAAAAGATCGCAGCCTGCGGCAGCTCCTACAGAGGAATTCGTTCGGCGTAGGAGCTGCCGCAGGCTGCGATCTTTTAAAGGCTGAATCCGCCATCCAGGGGAATGATATTCCCGGTCATGTAGACCCCGGCAGTACTCGCCAAACTGATCGCCAGCGCCGCTACCCCTTGATAGGGTAGCTCTCCAGCAGTGCGCCCCAGGTGGTGCTGGCATTGTTCACCAGAATGTCCAGATGAGTGATCTGCTCGCCCAGGCGCCCGCCTCGAGATAGGCCTTGGCGATCATTTTACCGGTGCCGCGGGTGCCACCGGTCATCAGAGCAGTGCGGCCTTGCAGGGAAAAGTAGGGATGCATGGCGAATCCTGAGAGCTGAGGTCTTTACACCCTGGTCGTCAGCCGCGGTCAGCGGAGCCACTATTTTTGCGCGGAATGAGCGGGCATAGCGCCATGCGGGAACTGCGATGTGGCGTTCCGACTAGCCAGCGAAGGATGAGGGAACACCGCGTTCATACAGTCAGTACGCGTTATCGTTTGCGACCTTCGCTGGCAAGCCAGCTCCTACAGGCGAACGCGCAGGGTCAGGCCCTTGAGGAAATTGCGCAGCAACTGGTCGCCGCACGGGCGATAGTTGGTGTGGCCGAACTTGCGGAACAACGCGCTCAGTTCAGGCTTGGACACCGGGAACTCGGCGGCCTTGAGGATCGCGTGCATGTCGTCCTCTTTCAGCTCGAACGCCACCCGCAGCTTTTTCAGGATGATGTTGTTGGTCACCGGCACTTCGATCGGCTGCGGCGGACGGCTTTCGTCCTTGCCACGCTTGAAGATCACCAGACCGTCGAGGAAATGCGCCATGACTTCGTCCGGGCAGCGTACGAAGCCTTCCTCGTCTTCTTCTTTTTTGTCGAGGTAGGTCAGCAGGTCCGGCAGGGTCACGTTCAGGCCGCCGAGCTTGATGATCTCGATGACTTTCTTGTCGCTGATGTCGAGCATGTAGCGCACGCTGCGCAGTACGTCGTTATGAATCATGTGTGCAGTCCTGATAATTCAGCTATGGGCGCCGCCGAAAACAGCAGCGCCGAAAGGTGTGGCGGCGCGGGGAGCCTTAGAACTTCTCTTTGCCGGACAAGTAGCGCCATTGCCCCACGGGCACTTTGCCGATGGACACGCCGCCGATGCGGATGCGGCGGATGGCGACGACTTTCAGGCCGACGGCCTGGCACAGCTGGGCGATGATGCCCGGTTGCGGGTTCTTCATGGCAAAGCGCAGGCGGTTTTCGTTCTGCCAGCTGGCCTTGACCGCCGGCAGCTCCTTGCCCTTGTGGGTCAGGCCGTGGTTCAAACGGTTGAGGCCGTGAGCCACCATCTCGCCTTCAACCTCGACCACATACTCTTGCTCGATCTTGCTGGAGTCAGCGGTGAGCTTGCGCAGGATTTTCCAGTCCTGGGTGAACACCAGCAGACCGCTGGCGTTGGCCTGCAGGTCGGTGCTGGCGGTCAGGCGCAGGAAGTGCCCTCGCAACGGTCGCTTGCCGTAGCGGTGTTCTTCGCTCAAGGTCTCGGCGCCGAGGGTGGCCATGGCGGTGTCTGCGTCCATGCCGGCGGGCACATTGAGCAGCAGGGTCACCGGTTCCGGCGCGGTGGCCTTGGCTTCTGGATCAAGCTCGACTTTCTGGGTGTCGACCTTGAATTGCGGCTCGTCGATGACCTCGCCGTCGACGGTGACCCAGCCGCCCTCGATGAACAGCTCAGCCTCCCGACGGGAGCAGCCGACGAGTTCGATGAGGCGTTTGGAGAGACGAATCGGGTCAGTCATGTCAGGGCCGTAACAAAAAGGGGGGAGGCATTGTACCTGCCTGGCGCCGGTTAATCCCGGTTCCATTTACACCGTAGAGCTTTTTGTAGGCGCTGGCTTGCCAGCGAGCAGTGTGTCTGTGAAAACAATGCTGGATGTGCCGACGTCTTCGCTGCGATGCGGCGACCCGACAAGCCAGCTCCTACAGTTGTTCCGTGTTGTGTCAGCCATGTTGGGAGTGTTGCTGATTTTGGCGCATACGCATGTGCAGCAATGGATACGGCTGGCCCATGCCATCGACTTCCGAGCGACCGATGACCTCGAAGCCCTGCTTGAAGTAAAAGCCCAGGGCTTGCGGGTTCTGTTCGTTGACGTCCAGTTCGTCGGCATTCAGGTGTTCCAGGGCATAGCGCAACAATTTCTTGCCCAGGCCCTGGCCGCGATGGTCGGGGTCGATGAAGAGCATTTCGATCTTGCCGGCCGCGACGCCGGCGAACCCGGTGATGCGTTGGTTCGAATCCTTGGTGCAGATCAGCATCACCGCGTCGAGGTAGCGGGTCAGCACCAGGTTTCTCAGCAGTTTGATGTAGCTGTCCGGCAGAAAGTCGTGGGTAGCGCGTACCGAGGCCTCCCAGACCCGGGTCAATTCTTCGTAGTCGCCGAGTTTCGGCGTGTGGATGACCGAATGCTGACGCATGCCTGTCTGCCCCTGATGCGTGAGTGATGTGAGTCCGTTCAATCTCAAACGATAGCCGTAAAAAAGCCCCGCATCTCGTCAAGAGAGCGGGGCTTTGCGTATTTTTTGCGTTTAGATCTGTTCAGCCCACAGGTCGTATTCGTCGGCGTCGGTCACTTTGCACCAGACCTTGTCGCCCGGCTTGAGGTTGCTGCCGTTGTCGATGAATACGTTACCATCGATTTCCGGAGCATCGAAGAAGCAGCGGCCGACCGCGCCTTGCTCGTCGACTTCATCGACCAGCACTTCGATTTCACGGCCGATGCGCATTTGCAGGCGCGCCGAGCTGATGGCCTGCTGGTGCGCCATGAAGCGCTCCCAGCGGTCCTGCTTGACGTCGTCCGGGACGACTTCCAGGTCCAGGTCATTGGCCGGTGCACCTTCTACCGGCGAGTACTGGAAGCAGCCGACGCGGTCGAGCTGGGCTTCAGTCAGCCAGTTCAGCAGGTACTGGAAGTCTTCTTCGGTTTCGCCCGGGAAGCCAACGATGAAGGTCGAACGGATGATCAGGTCCGGGCAGATTTCGCGCCAGTTCTTGATCCGTGCCAGGGTCTTGTCTTCGAAAGCCGGGCGTTTCATCGACTTCAGCACTTTCGGGCTGGCGTGCTGGAACGGGATGTCCAGGTACGGCAGGATCTTGCCGGCGGCCATCAGCGGGATCAGCTCGTCAACGTGCGGGTACGGGTAAACGTAGTGCAGGCGAACCCAGACGCCGAGGGTGCTCAGGGCTTCGCAGAGTTCGGTCATGCGGGTTTTCACCGGCGCGCCGTTCCAGAAACCGGTGCGGTATTTCACGTCGACGCCATAGGCGCTGGTGTCTTGCGAGATCACCAACAGCTCTTTGACACCGGACTTGACCAGGCGCTGGGCCTCGTCGAGCACGTCACCGACCGGACGGCTGACCAGTTTGCCGCGCATCGACGGGATGATGCAGAAGCTGCAGCTGTGGTTGCAGCCTTCGGAAATTTTCAGGTAGGCGTAGTGGCGCGGGGTCAGCTTGATGCCTTGCGGCGGCACCAGGTCGATCAGCGGGTTGTGGTCCTGGCGTGGCGGCACGACTTCGTGCACCGCGTTGACCACTTGCTCGTACTGCTGCGGACCGGTCACGGCCAGCACGCTCGGATGTACGTTGCGAATGTTGCCTTCTTCGACGCCCATGCAGCCGGTCACGATGACCTTGCCGTTTTCCTTGATGGCTTCGCCGATCACTTCCAGGGACTCGGCCTTGGCCGAATCGATGAAGCCGCAGGTGTTGACCACTACGACGTCGGCGTCCTGGTAGGTGGACACGACGTCATAGCCTTCCATGCGCAGCTGGGTAAGGATGCGCTCGGAGTCGACCAGTGCTTTGGGGCAACCCAGGGATACGAAGCCAACCTTTGGATTGGCCGGCGCAGGAGTGGTGGACATGTCTAACCTCGGTATTTTGTGACGCCGCTTGCCGGGCAGGGCAAAACCGACGGACGGGCGCTTGAACTGCGCCTCTGATCAAAAAGTGCGCAATTCTAGCGATGAGTCGTTCACTTGACCAGCTTTATGCAGGGAAATACGACGAGTGCTGCGCTATGCTTCGCGCCGTTACGCTTTACTGATTTTTTACAGTCAACAAAACGTCTGTAACGTGAAGTAAAACAGCGCATGCTGCACGACAAAGCATAGTGCTTCTTTCAAAGAAGCCCGAGTCTGGGTAGTAGGAGTGGTGGATGGGTCAGGCAAGTAGTCAGACTGCGGGCGCCGAGCATTCGGCGGTGAAGCCGATCGGGATGCTGGTCGCGGCAGTCGGGGTGGTTTATGGCGATATCGGCACCAGTCCGTTGTACACCCTCAAAGAAGTGTTTTCCGGAGGCTATGGCGTGCCGGTCAACCATGACGGGGTGCTGGGGATCCTGGCGCTGATCTTCTGGTCGCTGATCTGGGTTGTGTCGATCAAGTACATGATGTTCGTGCTGCGCGCCGACAACCAGGGCGAAGGCGGGATCATGGCCTTGACCGCACTGGCCCGGCGGGCGGCGGCGGGGCACGCGAAATTGCGCATGTTGCTGGTGGTCTGCGGGCTGATCGGCGCGGCGTTGTTTTATGGCGACAGCATGATTACCCCGGCGATCTCCGTGCTGTCGGCGATTGAAGGCCTGGGGCTGGCCTTCGAAGGCATCGACCATTGGGTCGTGCCGCTGTCGCTGGTAGTGCTGGTCGCGCTGTTTCTGATCCAGCGTCACGGCACGGCACGGATCGGCATTCTGTTCGGGCCGATCATGGTCGCCTGGTTTTTGGTGTTGGGCGCGTTGGGCGTCTACGGCATCCTTCAACACCCGGAAGTATTGCAGGCAATGAATCCGGTGTGGGGCGTGCGCTTCTTCATCGACCACCCGGGCATGGGCGTGACAATTCTCGGCGCTGTAGTACTGGCATTGACCGGTGCCGAAGCGCTGTACGCGGACATGGGCCACTTCGGTCGCAAGCCGATTGCCCGTGCGTGGTTCATCCTGGTGCTGCCGGCGCTGGTGCTGAACTACTTCGGTCAGGGCGCCTTACTGCTCGGCGACCCGGAAGCTGCCCGTAACCCGTTCTACCTGCTGGCACCGAGCTGGGCATTGATCCCGCTGGTCGGCCTGTCGACCCTGGCCACGGTGATTGCCTCGCAAGCGGTGATTTCCGGCGCGTTCTCCTTGACCCGTCAGGCGATCCAGCTCGGTTACATTCCGCGCATGCACATCCGGCACACCTCCAGCGCCGAACAGGGTCAGATCTACATCGGCGCGGTGAACTGGGCGCTGATGGTCGGTGTGGTGCTGCTGGTGCTGGGTTTCGAATCCTCCGGTGCCCTGGCCTCGGCCTACGGTGTGGCGGTGACCGGGACCATGCTGATGACCACCATCCTGGTGTCGGCCGTGATATTGCTGTTGTGGAAATGGCCACCGCTTCTCGCCGTTCCCGTGCTGCTCGGTTTCCTGCTGGTGGACGGCCTGTACTTTGCCGCCAACGTGCCGAAAATCGTCCAGGGCGGGGCTTTCCCGGTGATCGCCGGTATTGTGCTGTTTGTGTTGATGACTACCTGGAAGCGCGGCAAGCAGTTGTTGGTCGAGCGCATCGATGAGGGTGGATTGCCGCTGCCGATCTTCATCAGCAGCATTGCCGTACAACCGCCCCATCGAGTTCAGGGCACCGCCGTGTTCCTGACAGCGCGGGCGGATGCCGTGCCCCACGCGTTGTTGCACAACCTGCTGCATAACCAGGTGTTGCACGAGCAAGTGGTGTTGCTGACGGTGGTGTACGAAGACATCCCTCGGGTGCCACTACAACGGCGCTTCGAGGTCGATTCCTACGGCGAAGGTTTCTTCCGCGTAATCCTGCATTTCGGATTCATCGATGAGCCGGACGTACCGCAGGCGCTGAAACTGTGCCACCTCGATGAACTGAATTTCAGCCCGATGCGTACCACCTACTTCCTCAGCCGCGAGACGGTCATCGCCTCCAAGCTCGAAGGCATGGCCCGTTGGCGCGAAGGGTTGTTTGCGTTTATGTTGCAGAACGCCAACGGCAATTCCTGATCCACCGCTATCGCGAGCAAGCTCGCTCCCACAGGGGGTGTGTGGTGCCTGCTGGAATGAAAAAGCCCCCGCAACCGTAAGGCTGCGGGGGCTTTTTGCAGGCTGTCAGATCACTCTGTAGCAGCCGTTTCCTTCACCTGCCGCTTCTCGATCACATCCACCAGACGCTTGGCCAGCGCCGGGTAGTTCTCGTCGAAGTGATGGCCGCCAGGCAGCTTGATGGCTTCGCCCACCGCAGTCTTGTCGGTGCAGCCGCTTTCGTCGGTTTCCTCTTCACCGTAGATGCACACCACTTTGGCGGCTGGCAGCTTGGCCATTTCCGGGCCGGTGGCGGCTTCCTTGCCGGCGTTGCCGAGCCAGCCTTCGACTTCGATTTCGAAGCTGCCGGTACGGGCGAAGGCCAGGAGGATGATCGCGTCGACGCGTTGCTGCTCCGACTCGGCCAGACGATTGTAGATCGCTGGCAGGACATCGGCGCCGAACGAGTAACCGGTCAGGATGAAGCGCTTGGTGCCCCATTTCTGCCGGTAGTGTTGCATCAGTTCGGCCAGGTCCAGCGCACTTTGCTCCGGGCTCTTGTGCTGCCAGTAGTAGCGCAGGGTGTCGATACCGACCACCGGGTAGCCGATCTTGGCCATCTCGCCCGCCACGTCGCGGTCGAGATCGCGCCAGCCGCCGTCACCGGACAGGAACAGGGTCACGGTGTCCCTGGCCTGGCCTGCCGGCACTTCGACCACCGGGATCTGCAGGCCGCCAGCGGCCTTGTCACCACCGACGAGGATCTTGCGCAACTCGTTGTTCAGCACTTGTGGCAGGTTGATGTCGTAGTCGCTGATGCTGGTTTCGGCATTGACCTGGTCGCGCACGAAGCCGGCGCTGGTGTCGTCCGGGTTGTCGTTCCATGCCACCAGCCAGTGGCCGTGGGCCGCGCTTTTCGGTAGCAGGTGCGTACAGCCGGGCTTTTCCAGGGCCAGGTCCACCGAGACGGCCTGGGCCTTGTCGTTCTTCTGCTCGGACAACCAGCGCCAGGCCAGCACGGCGCCCGGGCCGATGCCGCTGACCAGGGTCGCCGGGCCTTTCAGTTCTCTCAGGCCCGATTGCAGGGCTCGGCTTTGCAGCAGGCAGTCCTTGGGCAGGATCACCTGGACAATCTGCGCCGCGCCACTGCGGCTGAGGGTCATCAATTGCTTGTCGCTGAGTTTCTGGTCTTCGTTGACAGCCACCAGTACCTGGGCGCGTGGCGTGGTACCGGGGATGACACGGGTCATCGCCGCACCATCGGCCGGGGTCAGCAATTCGAGGGTCGGTTCCGGTGCCGGGCGTTTCAGGTACCAGTAACCGCCACCGAGAACCAGGGCCACAATCACCAGTGTGCCCAATACATACCGCAAGGAGCGTTGAATCATCAGCGTTTCACCAATCCGGTCAAGCCACCCGCGATCAGGGCAGCAGTGTCGGCCAGCGCAACCAGCGGATCGAGTCCGGCGGGCACGGCCATATAACGGGGTTCCCAATCAGGCTGGAACTTGTCTTTGAAGCGGCGCAAGCCCTGGAAGTTGTACAGCTGCTCACCACGGCGGAATACCATCGAGCCCAGGCGCTGGGTCAATGGCGCGCCGCGACGGGGTTGCAACCCCGACAACGGCACCATGCCCAGGCTGAAACGCGCGTACCCATGGTTTTTATAATGTTGAATCAGGCCGACCATCATGAACTCCATGGTCAGCTTCGGGGCATCCGGGTGCGCGCGCATCAGGTCGAGGCTGGCCAGGTCATGGCCGTAGGTCTCGAGCAGGTTGGCGAACGCCACCGGGCGTCCTTCGAAGCGTATCACCGCGATGCGGAAATACTTGAGGTAGTCATCGCTGAAGCGGCCCAGCGAAAAGCCTTTCTCCCGGACGTTCTTGCCGGTCAGCCAGGCGTCGGAAATCACCTTGAGCTCATCCATCGGCGCGTGGCCCGGCTCATGGATTTCCAGGGACAGGCCGTCACGGGTGCCTCGGTTCCAGGTGTAGCGCAGGTCTTTCATCTCTTTGCCCTTGGCTTCGAGATCAAAACGCTTGAGGTCGACCCGGGCTTCTTCGCCGAGCTTGATCGCGGTCAGGCCGATGTCCATGTAGTACGGCAGGTTCTCTGCGCGCACTTGATAGAACACGGGACGGGCATGGTGGATGTCGCACAGATCGCGGAACTGCCAGATCATTTCCGCCCGTTGCTGGCCCGGGCCGATCGGGTCATACAACGCCACCAGGCTGCGGCCACGGCGGGCGTACATCAGGAACGCCTCGTCGTTGGGGTGAAACAGCAGCGCCTTGTCACCGGTCAGGGCCAGGCCGCCATCCGGTTGGGCCGATGCCATGAGGATCTTGCTGGCGCGCTCCAGTTCGTCGGGCGTCGGCAGGTGAATGACCGGACGCGCGGTGCGCAGCAGCCAGGTCAGCGACACCACCACCAGCAGCACTGCGGCACCGAGCAGCGAACGCAGGCCGCGGGGGGCATCGGCGTCGAGGGTGAACTGCCACCAGAGCTGGTGGCTGTACGGAACGTCCTGATAGGCGAACAGCAGCAACCAGATCGACGCACCGAGCACGCACAGGCTGGCCACCAGGTACAGCGGCGAGAACGGTACTTCGGTCAGGCGGCTGGGGCGATAGAACGAGCGGCGGAATACCCCGAGCAGGCTCGCCGTCAGCACCATCAGGCTGGCTTCCTCCCAGTCGAAGCCTTTGAGCAGTGAGAGCAGGGCGCCGACCAGCAACAGAATGGTGGTCAGCATCCACGCGGCCGAGAGCCGGCGACGCAGCCCCTGGGCCAGTAACAGGCAAAGAACGCCGACCAGGCTGGCGCCAAAGTGCGAAGCATCGACCAGTCGATGGGGGATCAGAAACCCGATGTGTTCCAGGCGGGTGTCGATTTCCGGGGTGGCACCGGAAAAGAGCAGGACAACACCGGACAGGAATACCAGCACCGCCAGTATCGGAGCCGCCAGGCCTGAGGCCGCGCGCAACGTCTGGCGTGTCTGGAACAGGCGCTGACCTTCGTTGATCAGCAACAGCAGGCAGGCCACCAGTAAGGGCAGGACCACGTAGATCAAGCGATAGAGCAGCAGGGCGGCCGCCAGTGGCGCAGCACCGAGGGTGTCGGAAAACGCCGCCAGCAAAATGGCTTCGAACACCCCGACACCGCCCGGCACATGGCTGAGCACGCCGGYGGCCAGCGCCAGCAGGTAAACCAAGAGGAAGGCACCAAAGGGCGGTGCTTCTGGCAGCAGCAGATAGAGCACGGTCGCGGCCGCCGCTACGTCCAGGGCAGTGATGACCAATTGCAGGAACGTCAGGCGACGCCCGGGCAGACGCAAGGTGCGGCGRCCGACCTTGACCAGCAGGTTGTCCGGGTAAGGCTGTTCCGGCAGCCGACGACGGTAGATACCAATGGCCAGCACCGAAAACAGTACGAGCACGGCGCTCGCCACCACGCCCAGCAACGTCTCGGAGAGACCCAGGGCGGTGGATGCCGCTGGCAGGTCGCTGAGCGTCGCCAGGGCGGCCAGCGGCGGCAGGGCGCAACCCAGCGAGAGGCTGGCGAACAGCGTCATGTGGGCGACTTCAGCCGCTCCCAGGCCATGACGGGCATAGAGGCGATAGCGAACCGAACCGCCCGACAGCATTGAAAGACCGATGGCGTTGCCGATGGCAAAGGCCGTGAAACCGCCTAGCGCCAACGTGCGCGGTGCCAGGCTCACCCCGGCATAGCGACTGGCCGACCATTCGTAGCCGAGCAGAATGATGAAACCCGCCACCGTTGCGGCCAGTGCGCCCATCAAGGCAGGTTTTGGAACTTCGAGGATCGAGTCGTGCAGCGCGTAAAGGTCGAGTTCGCTCAACAGATGGCGACAGGCAATCAGCGCGATCGCGAACAACAGCAGGGTGACCGCCAGACCAATGGGTTGACGGTATTTGCTCAATCGATCGAGCAGGCGCAGGCGCTCAGCCTTGATCGGTTGTGTCGCTGTGACAGTGTCTTGTGAATCAGACGAGTTGGCGCGCATCAATCACCTCTTGGATTGTGCGCGACAGGATGGGGGTATCCAGCCAAGTTACCAATCCCTGCAGAAAAAAATAATCACAAATATTAACGCCTATCACCGGGCAACGGGGACGGCGCGTCATCAGTCGTGAAGGCTTCAGCCTGCAATAGAGCATAGTCTGAACCCGGCGCATGGGTGCCCCCCAAACGGCTTGCTTCACAGTGACAGGTCATTGTTGCGAAAGGACTTTTTCAACAGATACAAAAAAGGCCACTCTTTCGAGTAGCCTTTTTTGATGTTTGGTTGCGGGAGCCGGATTTGAACCGACGACCTTCGGGTTATGAGCCCGACGAGCTACCAGACTGCTCCATCCCGCGTCTGTGTGGCGGCATTCTATAGAGATACGCCGGGGTGTCAACCGTTAATCCTGAATCAGGTCAAATAAACGTTGAATCGCGGCAAACGGTCGCGGCGATGGCCTAAGTTTCGGAATCAGAACGATTTCCGGTTTCGGTGTCATTGAGTATCCAGGCCTTGTTTCGGCGTTCGGCGCTACAAAACGAGCGCGCACAAAAAAGGCCACTCTTTCGAGTAGCCTTTTTTGATGTTTGGTTGCGGGAGCCGGATTTGAACCGACGACCTTCGGGTTATGAGCCCGACGAGCTACCAGACTGCTCCATCCCGCGTCTGTGTGGCTCATTCTATAGAGATGCGCTCGGGTGTCAACCTCCAATTCCGATAAAATCTCTTCCCGTTCAATCGGTTAGCGTTCAAAAGGGGAGGTCGATCGGTCTGTGAGGCAGGCAGGGCAAGGCCTGCGCGTCTATTGAAAGTAATTTTTCGATTGAGAAAATAAATTCACAATCGAATCTTCCTACGATTGGAAAAGAACATTCAGAMTACTGGTGCTATATACAGGTGTCAGTGAGATACTGTTTGTCCGGCATGCCATGACGCCTTTTCTTTGCCATGAACACGGCTTTGCTATGACTCAACGCAAGATCATCCACGTCGATTGTGACTGCTTCTATGCAGCCATCGAAATGCGCGACGACCCACGCCTCGCCGGTAAACCACTGGCGGTAGGTGGGGCGGCGGACCGGCGCGGGGTGATCGCCACCTGCAATTATGAGGCGCGAGCGTACGGGGTGCGTTCGGCGATGTCCTCCGGGCATGCCTTGAAGCTGTGCCCGGACCTGACCATCGTCAAGCCACGCATGGACGCCTATAGAGAAGCGTCCAGGGAAATCCACACGATCTTTCGCGATTACACCGAGATCATCGAGCCGCTCTCGCTCGATGAGGCGTACCTCGATGTGTCGGACAGTGCGCATTTCGGTGGTAGCGCAACGCGCATCGCCCAGGACATCCGGCGCCGGGTCTCCAACCAGTTGCATATCACCGTGTCGGCGGGTGTGGCGCCGAACAAGTTTCTGGCCAAGATCGCCAGTGACTGGAAAAAGCCCAATGGCCTGTTCGTCATCACTCCGGACCAGGTCGAGGATTTTGTCAGTGGCTTGCCAGTGAGCAAATTGCACGGGGTCGGAAAAGTCACCGCCGACAAACTCGGCAAGCTGGGGATTACCGATTGCCTGCAATTGCGCGAGTGGGACAAGTTGGCGCTGGTGCGTGAATTCGGCAGCTTTGGCGAGCGACTTTGGAGCCTGGCCCGTGGGATCGATGACCGCGTGGTACATAACGACAGTCGCCGTCAGTCGATCAGTGTTGAAAATACCTACGACGTCGATCTGCCAGATCTGAAGAGTTGCCTGGATAAATTGCCCGAGCTGCTGGAGACCCTGGTTGGCCGCATGGCGCGAATTGACAGCAGCTATCGTCCGGGCAAGCCATTCGTCAAAGTGAAGTTCCACGACTTCACCCAGACTACATTGGAGCAGGCCGGGGCAGGGCGGGATCTGGGGAGTTATCAGTTGATGTTGACCCAGGCTTTCAATCGCGGCGGTAAACCGGTGCGGTTGTTGGGCGTCGGCGTGCGGCTGGAGGACTTGCGGGGCGGGTTCGAGCAGATGGAGTTGTTTGAGCGGTAAATTCTGAAACACAAAAGATCGCAGCCTGCGGCAGCTCCTAAAGAAGAACGCGATCTGTTGTAGGAGCTGCCGCAGGCTGCGATCTTTTTTGGGGTTTAGTTCAGCCCCGGATTCGCCACCAGTCGCTCGCCATTGCGGGCCAGCGACTTCAGGAACTCGCTCTGCAATTCTGGATCATTGCGCGTCAGTTCGATCAGGCTCTGTTCCAGCTCACTGGCTTCCTCTTCAAGACCCAGCTCCGACAGGCGTTTGACCCGGTGGACCCATTGGCTGACTTCGTCACCTTCGAGATCGTCATAAATCAACCCGTGGGCCTCATAGAGCTTGCTGCGCAAGTTGCTGCTGATGACCAGGGTGGAATCGTTGTGCACGTTGCCCTGGGCATCCTCAACACGGATCAGCAAGCGGCTCAGATGGTTGATGTCATGTTCGGCGAACGGGTTGTCCAGCAGATTCAGGCGTAACACGCCGTTTTTGTCGGTGGTCAGCTCGAAGGTTTCCTTGCCGGCCTTGACCTCGACCGGGCGCTCGCTCCAGGGCAGGCTTGAGTATTCCGTACGCTTGTCGCGCTGGACTTCATCAATGCCGGCCAGGTTCTGCTGCGCGCGACCGTGGGACTGCACGTTCATGAACGGGTTGAGCCCGGCGAAACCGTAGCTCAGCCAATCCTTGGTCATGCTGTCCGGCAGATTGCCGAGGGCGAACACATTGACCACGTTGGCACCGACACCCGCCACCACGGCCACCGCGCCCAGCGGGATTTCGTAAATCTCCCGCCAGGGTTGGTACGGCGTATAGCGGTCGTAGTGACGCGTGACTTCGTACTCGGTGACTTCGAAAGTCTTCTGCTCGTGAATTTTCACCCGCCGTTGCGGCAGCTCAAGCACCTTGGGCTCACCGACATCGATCTGCAGGCTGTGATCGAGCAATTTGCGCTCGACCCGTTCCTCTTGCTCGCTGCGTTGTGACATGTGGTTGGCACAGCCACTGACCAGCAGGGTGCCGCACAAGGCGGCACCACCGAGGCCTAAGGTGTTTCGCTTGAACATGACGCCTCTATATCTGGTATCAGCGGCGGATGCGAGCCTGAAGGAAGGACAGTACGTCGGCGACCGGCAGCGCTTGTGCGTCGGCCTCGGTACGGCTCTTGTATTCCAGGTTGCCTTCGGCCAGGCCGCGGTCGCTGACCACGATCCGGTGTGGAATGCCGATCAGCTCCATGTCCGCGAACTTGATGCCTGGGCTGGTTTTCTTGTCACGGTCGTCGAGCAGCACTTCAAAGCCGGCAGCGGTGAGTTCCGCGTACAGCTTGTCGGTGGCTTCACGAACCTGTTCGGTTTCGTAGCGCAGCGGTACCAGGGCAATCTGGAACGGCGCGAGAGTGTCGCTCCAGATGATCCCGTTTTCGTCGTTGTTCTGCTCGATGGCCGCCGCTACCACGCGGGACACGCCGATGCCGTAGCAGCCCATTTCCAGGGTGACCGGCTTGCCGTTTTCGCCCAGCACTTCGCACTTCATCGCTTTGCTGTACTTGTTGCCCAGCTGGAAGATGTGCCCGACTTCGATGCCGCGCTTGATTTCCAGGGTGCCTTTGCCGTCCGGGCTCGGGTCGCCGGCCACAACGTTGCGCAGGTCGGCAACGGTCGGAACAGGCAGGTCGCGCTCCCAGTTCACGCCGAAGTAGTGTTTGTCGTCGATGTTGGCGCCGATGCCGAAGTCGCTCATCAGTTCGACCGAACGGTCGATGATGATCGGCAGCTGCAGGTTCAACGGACCCAGGGAACCGGCACCGGCGCCAATGGCGTCGCGCAGTTCGCTTTCCGAGGCCATGACCAGCGGGCTGGCAACGCCTGGCTGGTTGGCCGCCTTGATTTCGTTCAGCTCATGGTCGCCACGGATGATCAGGGCAATCAGCTTGCCTTTCTCTTCAGCGTGCACCACGAGGGTCTTGATGGTTTTCTCGATCGGCAGGTTGAAGCCTTCGACCAGTTGCGCAATGGTCTTGGCATTCGGCGTGTCGACCAGACGCAGTTCTTCGCTCGGAGCGGCGCGCGAGGTTTCCCGTGGCACGGCCTCGGCTTTCTCGATGTTCGCCGCGTAGTCGGAACCGTTACTGAAGACGATGTCGTCTTCGCCCGATTCGGCCAGAACGTGGAACTCGTGGGAACCGGCGCCGCCGATGGAGCCGTTGTCGGCTTCAACAGGGCGGAACCTCAGGCCCAGACGGGTGAACACGTTGCAGTAAGCCTGGTGCATGCGGTCGTAGGTGACCTGCAGCGAAGGCTGGTCGGCGTGGAACGAGTAGGCGTCCTTCATGATGAATTCGCGGCCACGCATCAAGCCGAAGCGTGGGCGGATTTCGTCACGGAATTTGGTCTGGATCTGGTACAGGTTGATTGGCAACTGCTTGTAGCTGCTCAATTCGTTGCGCATCAGATCGGTGATGACTTCTTCGTGGGTGGGACCTGCGCAGAAGTCGCGACCGTGGCGATCCTTGAAGCGCAGCAATTCAGGGCCGTACTCTTCCCAGCGCCCGGATTCCTGCCACAGCTCAGCCGGTTGCGTGCTCGGCATCAACACTTCGAGAGAGCCGGCGGCGTTCATTTCTTCGCGAACGACGGCTTCGACCTTGCGCATTACCCGCAAGCCCATCGGCAGCCAGGTGTACAGGCCCGAGGCGAGTTTGCGGATCATGCCGGCGCGCAGCATCAGCTGGTGGCTGATCACGACCGCGTCGGAAGGCGTTTCTTTTTGTGTGGCGAGCAAAAATTGACTGGTGCGCATGGTTGGCCGTTATCGATTGCTGATGACGAGAAATGACGGAGCATTGTACGGGCGAGATCCGCTGGCGTACAGGCGTGCGGTCGGTGGTGTGGCAGGAGGGCGTGATTCACACGGCCCTCCGCGATTCTTCCTGCGTAATGAGCCTACGATTCTTCGGCGACCGGGGTCTGCACCGGTTCCGGTGTCGGTGTCGGACCTGCGCGGCGGTTCTCCTGGAACCAGTGCAAGGCGATCAACAGCAGGGTCGGGACGCCCAGCAGGGCGGTGATCAGGAAGAAGTTGTGGTAACCGAATTTTTCCACCATGACCCCGGAGTAGCCACCGATCAGGCGCGGCAGCAACAGCATGATCGAGCTGAGCAGGGCGTATTGGGTGGCGGAGAACTTGAGGTTGGTCAGGCTCGACAGGTAGGCGACGAACGCCGAAGTCGCCAGGCCTGAACTGAAGTTGTCCAGGGAGATGGTCAGCACCAGCATGTTGAGGTTGGGGCCCATGTCGGCGAGCATCAGGAACAGGATGTTGGTCGCCGCGGATGCRACGCCACCGATGAACAGGATCGGCAGGATGCCGAAACGCACGATCAATAGGCCGCCCATGCCGGCACCCACCAGGGTCATGATCAGGCCGAAGATTTTGCTGACGCTGGCGATCTGGTCCTTGGTGAAGCCCTGGTCGATGTAGAACACGTTGGCCATCACGCCCATGACCGTATCGGACATCCGATAGGTGGCGATCAAGCCGAGTAGCAGCAGCGCCTGCCAGCGGTATCGCAGGATGAAGTCGTTGACTGGCGTGAGCACCGGTGCCAGGCCGCGACGGCCCATGGCCGAGAGGCACAGGGCAGTGAGCGTGATATAGAGGATGGCCCGCAGGAGCGCGCGGTCTTCGAGCAGCAGGTCGAGCACGCTCACGCCTTCGAACAGTACGCTGGCGAAATCGGTGTAGTAGAGCTGGGTGAACATGGCCGGTACGGACACCAGCAATATGATCAGCACGAACACCGAGGCCAGTTGATGCACGAAGCTGTAGCGTCCGGCCTGCAGTTGCGTGCGCAACGGCACGGGTGGTTCGCGCATGAATATGGAAGTCAGCAGAGCCGGGACCATCAGTGCCCCGAACAGAATGTAAGTGCCGGCCCAGGCCGAATGCTTGTAGTTGAAGCCGGTGGAGCCAAAGCCTTCGGCGAAGTACAGCGCGCCTGCAGTCGCCAGCAGCGCAGCGACCCGGTAGCCGGACATGTAGCTGGCGGCCAGGGCGGYCTGACGATTGTCTTCGGCGATTTCCAGGCGATAGGCGTCTACCGCAATATCCTGCGTCGCTGATGCGAAAGCGACGACCACGGCAATGGCTATCAGCCAGGACAAATGCTTTTGCGGAT
The DNA here is from genome assembly GCF_056402075.1 of Pseudomonas sp. P4_C3. Classification (NCBI taxonomy): domain Bacteria; kingdom Pseudomonadati; phylum Pseudomonadota; class Gammaproteobacteria; order Pseudomonadales; family Pseudomonadaceae; genus Pseudomonas; species Pseudomonas sp. P4_C3. Next base: position 34,940 of record NZ_JBFUIC010000017.1, on the reverse strand, counting down.
CGCAGAAACCCATCCCGATCAGGCCAAGGATGACCAGTGCCTGGGACAGCACGAGCCAGGATCGTCGTCGACCGAGTTTGCCAAGCAATGGCAGTCGCCATTGGTCGAGCAACGGTGACCAGACCCACTTGAAGGCATACGCCAGGCCAATCAGGCTTGCATAGCCAATGGTTTCACGCGCCACGCCAGCCTCACGCAGCCAGACTGAAAGCGTCGAAAACACCAGCATGTAGGGCAGGCCGGCGGCGAAACCAAGCAGCAACAGCACGAGTGTCGAAGGGCTGGCATAAGCGGCGAGCGCGGCGCGCCAGGTTTTACGGGGCATGGGCTGGAGTCTGCCTCAAGAAATACGGAAACAAAGCGCGCACTCTAACCGCTGTGCTCTACCGGACGCCAGCCATGGCGCTGAATATCAACACGATTATTCAGGACACTGATGCCCTCCATGCGTAATCGTGCGCGCTGCTCATCGCCCGAAGGGCTGCCGACCGGCAGGCTGATACGCCCGTTTGCACCCAGAACGCGATGCCAGGGTAATTTGCTGTCGCTCGGCAATTGGCTGAGGGTGCGGCCGACCCAGCGGGCGGCGCGACCCAGTCCTGCAAGCTCGGCCAATTGACCGTAGCTGATGACTTTGCCCTCGGGAACTTGCGCCAGTGTCAGATACAGCGCCGTGCGTCGGATTTGCGCTGCACTCTCGGGTTCATCGGTTGGATCGGTCACGTCCGTCAGTCCTGAAGAAGTTTGCTTTACCGTCTTTAGAGTAATTCCTGTACGGATAGTTGAGAAATGGACTCAACAGAAATAGTCGGGTCAGTCCTTGTCAGGACATCATTCCTACGGATAATGCCGACTTTACTCGCAAGTCCGAGTCCGTATTTTGCTTATGTTGTCCAGATCCCTGCTATGTCTCGCCGTCCTTGGTGCTTCTTCTCCTTTGTTAGCCGATACCGTGTGGTTGAAGAACGGTGACAAGCTGAGCGGCAAGATCACGCTGTTCGATGGCGGCAAGCTGCTGATCCAGACCGAGTACGCGGGAGCGGTGATGATCGACTGGAAACAGGTCAAGACCCTGGACAGCGATCAGGAGTTGCTGGTCAAGCAGGATGCCTACAGTGGCGAGAAAGCGAAGTCGCTGAAAGCGGCGGACGCCGGCAAGGTGACGCTGGCCAATGGCGACGCACCGAAGACGGTCGAATTGGCGAGCATTCAGCAGATTCTCAAGCCAAAACCGGTGGTTGAGGATCTGGTGTGGAAAGGCAACGTCGATATCGCGCTGGATTACCAGCGGGCGGAAAACGACACCGATGACTACGACATCGATTTCAAGACCAGTGCGCGACACGGTCGCTGGCGGCACACCGCCGAAGGTGAATACAACCGTGAGTTCCAGGACGACGTGGTGACCACGGACAACTGGCGGGCCGAGTACTCCATCGACCGATTCCTGACCGACCAATGGTTCTGGCAGGGGCGCCTGGTGTACAAGCGCGACAAGGTCGAAGACCTTTCCCGTCAGCGCACCGTCGGTACCGGTCCCGGCTATCAGTTCTGGGATGACGAGCTTGGGGCGTTCTCCCTGGGCTCGCTGGTCAACCGCACGGACTATGAGTTCTCCGATGGCAGCAAGGTCAATTTCTACGCCCTGGCCATGAAATGGGACTACAACCGCTACCTGATCGGCAAACGCGTCGAGTTCTTCACCAATGGTGAGGTCGGCAAGCCGCTGTCGGATGTGGCCGACTACGCACTCGATGCCGAGATGGGGTTGCGCTACAAGGTGACTGACTGGGCTTCGCTGAACCTGAAGGCGGAGCGGGACATCATCAGCGGCACCGACGATGCGGATCTGGACAAGACACGCTACACCGCAGGATTTGGCGTGACCTGGTAAGACGCTAAAAGATCGCAGCCTGCGGCAGCTCCTACAGGGGAGCTATGTTCACCCTGTAGGAGCTGCCGCAGGCTGCGATCTTTTTACCTGTGAAAAACACACAGGCACAAAAAAGCCCCGCTGTTGAGGGCGGGGCTTTTTACTAAAGCAAGTACAAGTTAGATAACTTGAACTTCTTCAGCTTGCATGCCTTTCTGACCGCGGGTAGCGATGAAAGAAACCTGTTGGCCTTCTTTCAGGCTTTTGAAGCCGTCGGACTGGATAGCTTTGAAGTGAACGAACAGGTCGTCACCGGATTGTGGAGTGATGAAGCCGAAGCCTTTTTCATCGTTGAACCACTTAACGGTACCGGTTTGGCGATTAGACATGGTGTAACTCCTTGAACAAAGATAACTGCGACTCAGGAAGAACCCTGGCCGAGACTGAGTGCAAAGAGCAGGAAAAATTCTTGTAGATGGTTGGATCGAAATTCAACATATCGTGTAGAGATTCTCAGTGACACAAGCAGCACAGTGACGCCACCTTAACCCTTTTTCCTGAACGTGCCAATGCTTCTTGCGAAGGTTTCTCTGATTTAAGGATCGGCGGTGTGACGGTTCGTCGCCAGCGCAGGCAATTCCTGCCTGTTCGGCGAGAATTGCACCGCGGACTTTGAACCCGGCGGCGCGCCCGGTAAGATGCCGGACAGAATTTTTCGACCTCGCTATTCAGGACACCCGCCATGAGCATCAAATCGGACAAGTGGATTCGCCGCATGGCGCAGGAACACGGCATGATCGAGCCTTTCGTCGAGCGCCAGATGCGCGGCAGCGACGATAGCCGTGTGATCTCCTATGGCGTGTCGAGCTACGGCTACGATGTGCGTTGCACCAATCATTTCAAGGTGTTCACCAACATCAATTCGGCCATCGTCGACCCGAAGAACTTCGATGCCGGCAGCTTCGTCGACATCCACAGCGACGTGTGCATCATTCCGCCGAACTCGTTCGCCCTGGCCAGCACCGTCGAATACTTCCGCATTCCGCGCAATGTATTGACCATTTGCCTGGGTAAAAGCACCTACGCGCGCTGCGGCATCATCGTCAACGTCACGCCGCTCGAGCCTGAGTGGGAAGGTCACGTGACCCTGGAGTTCTCCAACACCACCAATCTGCCGGCGAAAATCTACGCGAACGAAGGCGTGGCGCAGATGCTGTTCCTTGAGTCTGACGAAGAATGTGAAGTGTCCTACAAGGACCGTGGCGGCAAGTATCAGGGCCAGCGTGGCGTGACCCTGCCTCGCACCTGAGTCAGCCGTCTGACAAATGTCGGGAATTCCTGAGCGGGCGTACACTCTATGGGGTGTACTGTTCCGACCCGCGCAAGGCGGGTCGGGCCATCGCTCAGGAGTGCCGAATGAAGATCGATCCGCGAATCAGTGCCGAACTGGCAAGGCTTGAACCCAATCAGGTGGGTGTTCTGGCCTGGTCGTTGTTGGCTCATCCGCCCGTCAGCATGGCAGGGGGGATCCCCGGCCAGCCTGATCCTGATACCCCGAATGAACAGCCTAACGAGCCGGGCGAACCGACCCTGCCGGATGAGCCACCGCCTGCGCCTGTTGCCTGATTACCCGGACACTACCAATCAAATGTAGGCGCGAGCCTGCTCCGGGCGGCGTTCCGACGATGGCGGTGTAACAGTCAACAATGAAGCTGATTGAACCACCGCCATCGCGAGCAGGCTCGCTCCTACAGGAATGTCTGTAGCCGTTACTTAAGGTTGCCGCTGAGGAACTGCTTCAACCGCTCGCTTTTCGGAGTGCCCAGTACGTCTTCCGGCGCGCCTTCTTCCTCAACCAGGCCCTTGTGCAGAAACAGYAMCTGGCTCGACACYTTGCGGGCRAAGCTCATTTCGTGGGTCACCATGATCATGGTCCGGCCTTCTTCGGCCAGGCCCTGRATCACCTTCAGCACTTCACCCACCAGTTCCGGGTCCAGCGCCGAGGTCGGTTCGTCGAACAGCATGACTTCCGGCTCCATGGCCAGTGCGCGGGCAATCGCTACCCGCTGTTGCTGACCGCCGGACAGGAATGCCGGGTATTGGTCCGCCACACGGGAGGCCAGCCCCACCTTGTCGAGGTAGCGCCGGGCGCGGTCCTCGGCTTCTTTCCTGTCACACCCCAGCACCCGGCGCGGGGCCATGGTGATGTTTTCCAGCACCGTCATGTGGCTCCACAGGTTGAAGTGCTGGAACACCATGGCCAGGCGGGTGCGAATCCGCTGCAGTTCATCGGCATCGGCCACGTGCATGCCGTGACGATCCTTGATCATGCGGATGTTCTGCCCGTCGAGGCTCATGGCGCCGTCGTTGGGTTGTTCCAGAAAGTTGATGCAGCGCAGAAAGGTACTTTTACCCGAGCCGCTGGCGCCGATCAGGCTGATGACGTCGCCGGTCCTGGCCTTGAGCGAAACACCTTTGAGGACTTCATGGTCGCCATAGCTTTTATGCAGGCCTTCGATGGTCAATTTGTACATGGGGCGTGCATCCTCAAGGCGAAAGTAGATAGCCGCTGCGATAGGCTTCGGTGCCCGCGACGTGGGCGATCACCATGCCGGCAGTGGCCATGCGACGCAGCGAACGGGCGTACATCAGCCCGGCGGCGGAGCAGTGAACGGGAGTGACGCGATCGTTGACCGGATCAATGATCTCGGCGATCAGTTGCCCGGCTTCCAGGTACTGGCCGGGCCGCGCGGTGAACACCAGCAGGCCGCCGACGGGCGTGGCCACCGGTTCTACACCGGCCAGCGGTGTCGCCGGATAGGGCAGGTCGGGCAGGGGCGCGGGTTCGCCGGCGATCGCGCCGAAATGGATCAGGTAATCGATCAGTGCCTGGCAATCGAGGCTCGCCAGCGGGTGATTGACGTCGCCCTGGCCGCGCAGTTCGACGGTCACCGAAAAACTGCCCGGCGCAATGTCGAAGTGCTCGCCGAAGCGCTCCTTCAACTGCCACCAGAGCAGGGTGAAGCATTCGTCGAACGACTGACCGCCGGAATCGGTTGCCAGCAGGCTGGCTTCGGCGCCGATATAACGGGCCAGCGGCTCGACCAGTGGCCAGGCATCCGGCGTGGTGTAGAGGTGAGCGACCGCTTCGAAATCGCAATGCAGATCGAGCACCATGTCGGCGTCGCAGGCCAGCCGTTGCAGGGTCAGGCGCTGGGATTGCAATTGGGTGCTGGCGGTCTGCCGGGCCAGCGCATCGCACAGGCTGCTGCGGATCAGTTGCAGGTTGTGCTGCGGATCGTCACTGAGCTTGCCCTCTATCGCGTTGCCGACTTCCTCACTGAGGTCGACGAACCAGCGGTTGAAGTTCTGGCCGCTTTCCAGCTCGTAGCGGCCCAGCGGCACATCCATCAGCACCTGTTCCAGGCCCACCGGGTTGGCGATGGGCACCAGCACGATTTCGCTGCGCAGGCGACCGGCGGCTTCGAGCTCCGCCAGGCGTTGCTTGAGGTGCCAGGCCACCAGCATGCCGGGCATTTCGTCGGCGTGCAGGGAGGCCTGGATGTAGATCTTGCCGTTGGCCGGTTGTGGGCCGAAGTGAAAACTGTGGATCTGTCGCGCGGTGCCCGGCAGCGGGGCCAGCAGGTCATGTTTCTGGTGGCGCATCTGTTGTTTCCTGAAGCAGGTTGAGTGCTAGTGGGTCGGCCCGAGGAAGGCCAGCCATCGGCGTTCGGCAAGGCGGAACAGGCCGACCAGCGCAAAAGTGACGGTCAGGTAGATCAGCGCGGCGATGCCGAACGACTGGAAGGTCAGGAAGGTCGCCGAGTTGGCGTCCCGTGCGACTTTCAGGATGTCCGGGATRGTCGCGGTGAAGGCCACGGTGGTCGAGTGCAGCATCAGRATCACTTCGTTGCTGTAGTAMGGCAACGAGCGACGCAAGGCCGACGGCATGATCACGTAGGCATACAGCCTCCAGCCRGTCAGTCCGTAAGCCTTGGCGGCCTCGACTTCGCCGTGGTTCATGCTGCGAATGGCTCCGGCGAAGATCTCCGTGGTGTAGGCGCAGGTGTTCAGGGCGAAGGCCAGGATGGTGCAGTTCATCGCATCGCGRAAGAAGCTGTCGAGCAGCGGCTGCGCGCGTACGGCGGCCAGGCTGTAGATCCCGGTGTAGCAGATCAGCAGCTGGATATAGAGCGGCGTTCCGCGAAACAGGTAGGTGTAGAACTGCACCGGCCAGCGAATGTAGAGGCGCGGTGAAACCCGGGCGATAGACAGCGGAATCGAGACGATGAAACCGAAGAATATCGATGCGCTGAGCAACCACATGGTCATGGCCAGACCGGTGATGTTGTTGCCGTCGCTGTAAAGGAAGGGTTTCCAGTATTCCTGCAGGAGTTCGATCATCGTACGGCCTCCCGGGTACCGGCGGAGTAACGACGTTCGAGCCAGCGCAGAATGAAGTTGGACGCGCTGGTGATCACCAGATAGATCAGCGCGGCAAGTACCAGGAAGTAAAACAGCTGATAGCTGCTTTTGCCGGCGTCCTGGGCAGCCTTGACCAGATCGGCGAGGCCGATGATCGACACCAGGGCGGTGGCCTTGAGCATCACCATCCAGTTGTTACCGATACCCGGCAGGGCATAACGCATCATCTGTGGGAACACCACGATCCAGAAACGCTGGCCGCGCTTGAGGCCATAAGCGGTGGCCGCTTCGACCTGACCCCGTGGGACGGCGAGAATCGCGCCACGGAAGGTTTCGGTGAAATACGCACCGYAGATGAAGCCCAGGGTGATTACCCCGGCGCTGAACGGGTTGATCTCGATGTATTCCCATTCCATGTAATCGGTAAGCGAGGTCAGCCAGGTTTGCAGGCTGTAGAAAATCAGCAGCATCAGGACCAGGTCCGGAACGCCGCGAATGAGTGTGGTGTAGAGCTGGGCAGGCACGCGCATCAGTTTGACTTTGGACAACTTGGCACTGGCGCCGAGCAGTCCGAGCAACACGGCTACCAACAACGACAACGCCGACAATTTGATCGTCATCCAGGTGCCTTGCATCAGCAGCGGACCGAAGCCCTTGAGGCTGAAGGCAGAGAGCCCCAGATTTTCCAGTAGGTTTTCGAACATAAATCAGCAACCTGATCGGATGAAAAAAGCGCCCATCGAGAGATGGGCGCCGGGCATTATTTGCCGCTATACAGATTCAGATCGCCAAAGTGTTTCTTCTGAATGGTGGCGTAGGTGCCATCATCGTGTAACGCTTTGATACCTTTATCCAAAAGTGCTTTCAGCTCGGTGTTACCTTTCTTAATACCGACCGCTGTTTTGGCGGGTAGCAAAGCGTTGTCGACCGGCTTGCTGACATCGTAGTCGGCACCCTGTGGCGACTTCAGAAAGCCCAGTTTGGCTTGCAGCATGTCCTGAATCCCTGCATCGAGACGACCGGAAGTCAAGTCGGCGTAGACCTGATCCTGGTTGGCGTAGGCTTGGGTTTTCACGCCGGCCTTGTCCAGAACGGCTTTGGCATAGGCTTCCTGAATGGTGCCTTGTTCGTAGCCGACGGTCTTGCCCTTGAGCGAGGCGACGTCTTCAGTCACGCCAGAACCTTTCTTGGACACGTAGGCGGTTGGGCCGGAAAACAGTTCGCTGGAGAAGTCGATGACTTTTTCACGGGCTTCGGTAACGGTCATCGACGAGATCACACCGTCGAATTTATTGGCTTTTAGGCCGGGAATCATGCCGTCGAAGTCACTTTCGACCCACTTGCACTTGACCTTCAGTTCGGCGCAGATCGCGTTCCCCAGATCGATGTCGAAGCCAACCAGGCTGCCGTCGGCCGCTTTCGACTCGAACGGTGCGTAGGAAGGGTCAACGCCGAAGCGCAGTTCTTTGTACTCCTTCGCCATGGCGGAGCCAGCAGCCATGCACAACGCCAGTGCAGAAAGGGTCACCAATGCTTTTTTCATTATTCAATCCCTAAAAACCAATATGAGCGCTTGTGGCGCAGAATTATTGTTACTGGAAAGCGTCAGACCTGTTGAAAGTAGCAATTTCCGAACCAGAGTGCCGAACAAGCGTTTTAAAAGGTGTCTGGAAATAGCCGGAGACAGATTTATGCACGAAAACGGGCGCAGGGAAATGGCCGCACCCGTTCGACTCAAAAAGAAAAAATTTTGAGGATAAAAAGAAGGCTCAGCCGAGCAGATTTTGCAGGGTCGCCAAACTGTCGGCTTCGTCGACCGACTTGTCCTTGCGCCAGCGCAACCGCAACGGCGATTCAACATTCAACCTCTATTTTAAATGTTGAATCGCTATCGTCGGAACGCCGCCCGGAGCCGGCTCGCTCCCACAGGTAAAGGGCGCGGTTACTTTCCTGGTGTCAGCGTCATCCGAGTCTTGCCATAGGCGTTGTCGAAGTTCTGCGGCTGTATCGGCAGGCTCATGTACTGGCCCTTGAGCCACGGTTCGATGCTGTTGAGGTAGTTCGGGCTGGCCGGGTTTCCGGATTGGCCGGTGCCGTTTTGCGCCATCAGCGGCTCGGACTGGCCGAAGTCGACGATAAAGCGCATGGCTGGCGCCAGCGTAGTGTTGAAGTCCTGGCCCCAGGCGAAGGCAGCGGTGTTGAGCGTGGTGTGATCGCCACCGGCCGGCAGCGGTCCGCGTACGGTCTGGCCGCTGGTGTTCTTCCATTCATAGCGGTGCAGTTTGCCCCACTGCCAAGCCTTGTGATCACTGCCCAATTGGCTGTCGCCTGCGCTGATCGCTGCGGCGAGGCTGCGAGCGAGGATCACCGGTTTGTCTTCTTTCTGCGCGGTGCGCACGTCATCCCAGAATGGGCTGTCCTCACGCCCGAGCAAGTGATCGGCTTGGGCCGCGTAGGACAACTTGCCATCGGCGACAAAGGCCTTCCATGCCGGGCTGCTTTCAGGGCCCAGTTCATCGAGGAAGATCTGCCGGGCGCTTTCCTGCAGGAACAGTTCGTAGATTGCCGCATCGGTGGAGGTCGGGCTGAGCTTGCCGTCGAACGCCAACAGGCGGCTGTAGGCCTCGTGTGCCTTGGCGCGATCTGCCGCCGGCAAGGCGTCGATGGCTTGTTTGAGCGGCTGGGTCATACCTGGCGCTTCAAACATTTTCTTCAGCTTGGCAGCGAAGGTAGTGGTCTGGTCGTATTGCATGGCGATCAGGCTGCGGCTGTCGTGTTTGCCTGCGCCGGCCAGTTCGGCCAGGCGCTCGCCGCGCTCCGGAGCGGCCCAGGAATTGGACAATTGCATGCCGTAGCCATGGGGAATGACCCGCTGGTTGGCGGTGCCGAGCCAGCCTTGTGCCGGGTCCTGGTCGTACGGGTGCAACATCGGGTCGGCGTAGCCGTCCCAATCGTAACGACCTTCCCAGCCCGGTGAGGGCAGCAGACCTTCGCCTTCGCGACGGTTCGGGTAACGACCGGTGACTTGCCAGCCGATGTGGCTCGCGTCGGCAAACACCAGGTTCAGCGCGATGGCGCGGATTTCGCGGCTGGCATCAGAGGCTTTCTCGACGCTCTGGGCGCGGGACAGGTCGAAGAACGCGTCCAGGGTCTTGTCGTCGGTGAAGCTCGGCGTCTGCAAGGCCAGGCCGAAACCATTGGCCAGAGTGCTGCCCTGAGCGCTGTTGAGCAGCGGTCCATGGCGGGTTTCGTACACCGCTTCGCGAATCGGCCGCTGGCCTTTGACGAAATAGGTTTCGTTGCGCACGATCGCCGGCTGCCACTTCCCGGCATTTTCGTAGGTGAGCCCGTTGCCCTGGCGTTTGATCTTCTCCAGGAACAGGTCCTGGTTGTCGCCCATCACGGACGTCATGCTCCATGCCACCTTGCCGTTGAAACCACCGAGCACCATTGGCAGGCCCGCGATGGTCACGCCGGACGCCTGATACTTCGGCGCGCGAATCTGCACGTAACTGAACAACGAAGGCACGCCCAGCGGGCCGTGACTGTCACTGGCCAACAGGCTCTTGCCGCTGCGGCTGCGTTGCGGGGCGATAGCCCAGTTGTTCGACGAGGTGGCGCCGAGCAGGTTCAGGTCCGACAGTTGCCCGGTGGCCTTGCTGAGTTCGGCCAGCCCCGGCACTTGCCCGTTGAGTTTGATGCCTTGCAGTTTTTCGCTTTCGGCGACCGGCAGTTTTTCGTCGGGAGCCGACGGCGTCAACCACGCCAGTTTGTCGGTGGTGACAGTCTGGGCCAGTACCAGCGAGGAAATTTCTTCCGGCAGGTTGGTCGACTGGCTGAAGTTCAACAGGCAGAAAATCAGCGCCGAATCTTCCGGCTGCCAGTATTCAGGCTGGTACCCGGAGGCCGCGAGGTCCGCCGGCAGTTTGTCGCGGTAGCGGAACAGGTAGGCGTTGACGCCGCGCGCATAGACTTCGAAGAAGCGCTTGAGGCGCGGCGAAGAGGCCTTGTACAACTCGCCGGCACTTTTCTTCAGGTTGACCGCCCGCATGTAACGGTCGGCATCCAGCAGCTGCGCACCGTGCATCTCGGCCAAACGGCCCTGGGCCAGCAGGCGCAGGGTGACCATCTGCGTGATGCGGTCGCTGGCATGCACGTAACCGAGGGTGAACAGCGCGTCGTGGAAGCTGTTGCTTTCGATCAGCGGCATGCCCATGGCATTGCGGCGCACCGAAACGTTTTGCGCCAGGCCCTTGAGCGGCTGTACGCCGGAGGTCGGCGGGAGGGTGTCCTGGGCGTTGAAGTTCTGACAACCGGTCAGGCTCAAGGCACCGGCCACTGCTGCGGCAACGCCGAACCGGGGTAGAAAATGAGTAAGGGCTGGCGAGGCCATGGCAAAGCTCCTGCGGGGGTAGAGGCGGCGGCGCGCAATAAAGGCGCTACGTTAGTGAGCAGGAGGTGGCCGTGCAAGCGGGGTACAAGGTTATTTCAGGATTTGTCTGATAAACCGAAAAAATCACGGCCTTGCCAGTCGCAATGGGTGATGTTGAAGTGCGACACGGTCAACAATCCTGGAGAAAAGTCGGCATGGAGCTCAAGGCAAACGCGGCACTGATCATCATCGATCAACAGAAAGGCATCCTGCATCCCAGACTCGGCCGCAGGAATAATCCTCAGGCTGAAGAGCGCATGCTGGAATTGCTCGGTCATTGGCGGCGCACCGTTCGGCCGGTGATCCATGTGCAGCACCTGTCCTGCTCGGAGGACTCAGTGTTCTGGCCGCAGCAGTCGGGGGTGGAGTTTCAGGAACGGTTTCAGCCCATGGCCGGTGAACGCTTGATCCAGAAGCAGGTGCCGGATGCGTTTTGTTCGACGGGGTTGGAGGCGCAGTTGCGCGAGGCGGGGATCGGGCAATTGATCATCGTCGGTGTCGCGACCCACAACTCGGTGGAATCCACGGCGCGTACCGCAGGCAACCTGGGGTTTGATACCTGGGTGGCCGAGGATGCGTGCTTTACCTTCGACAAGGCTGATTTTTTCGGCCATGCCCATAGCGCCGAAGAGGTGCATGCGATGTCGCTGGGGAATTTGCACGGTGAGTATGCAACGGTGGTCAGTACTGCCGACCTATTAAAGGCTGACTGAAAAACCTGTAGGAGCAGCCGGTCGACGCTCGATTGCTCGCGATGGTGTTTCAGCTACACAGATGTCGACTGACACACCATCGCGAGCAAGCTCGCTCCTACAAGGGAACTGCATTCACAGCACAGGTCTGCTCGCGAAGGCGATTCAACAGGCGAAGCAAGCCTTCGCCCGAAGCATCAAGCGCCGTGGCACTTCTTGAATTTCTTGCCGTTTCCGCATGGGCACGGATCGTTGCGGCCGACGTCCTTCAGGGCATTGCGCACCGGTTCCTGGTGAGCGTGGCCGCAGTTCGGACCGTGGACATGGCCGTGGTCGTGATCATGGTGGTGATGGTCATGATCGTGGTTGCAGTCAGGGCCGTGGACGTGGGGTTGCTGGGTCATCGGTGTTGCTCCGGAATTAAATCGGCGGCGATTATCACGCCATTGCGCGCCAGGTGCACGTAGTGGGCGATGAATATACCGGTTTCCAGTTCACCTTCCAGACGATAGGGAATGGGTTGATCGGATTTTTTCAGCAGTTTGACCAGATCACGGACCTTGGACCACAGGTTGGTGCGGATCGGCACCTTGAAGTAAGCGCTGTGTCTGGGGCCGATGGTGAACCAGTGTTCGTACTCGCCATCGGCCAGCAGTATGTCACCCAAGTGAACGCGGTACTCCAGACTGCGCACCGTCAGGTCACTGTCATTGGGGTTGTCGATGCGAAAGTGCAGGAGGAATTTCTGTTCCAGCAGTTTGGCGCTGACCACCTCGATCTTCACCAGATGGACCTCGGGGTCCGGCAAGTCGTCGCCGAACCACGATGCACAGCCGCCGAGCCCGAGTGTCAGGAACAACGTGAGCAGATAGAGTGCGCCGCGGCGGATGATCATCGTGGTGTTTCTCCCTTGAGCCTCAGTCCAGACCCAAAAGATCGCAGCCTTCGGCAGCTCCTGCGGGGTGGACAGACATTCCATGTCCTAACTGCTGAAATACCCTGCGCAACACTTCTTGAACTTCTGCCCACTCGCGCACGGGCAGGTGTCATTGCGTCCGGGCTTGAGCTGCACGGTAGGGTCGATGAAGTACCAGCGCCCGGTGTTTTGCACAAATGACGAACGCTCGTGGTGGCTGTGCTCGCCACTACTGTCGTGCCAGCGTGCAGTGAAGGTCACGAAGGCGTGTTCAGGCTGGCCGCCCAGCACTTCGGAGCTTTCCACCTCAAGGCCCAGCCACGTGCTTTGCGCGCTCCAGTCGCTGATCGATTGACGGTCCAGGCCGGCCTGCTGGGCGGGCAGGGTGGTGGTCACCAGATAGTCGACCAACCCCAGCACGTAGGCGCTATAGCGCGAGCGCATCAAGGCTTCGGCGCACGGCGCCGGGTGCCCGGCATGGTAGTGACCGCAGCAGGCGTCGAGCAGGGTGCCGCTGCCGCAAGGGCAAATGGATGTACTCATTGCATTACCACCAGTATTTCCCGAAGTTTTCCGGATTGGCCCAGAAGCRCGAATTGAGCCAGTCAGGGACTTGTTTGTATTCAAGCAGATCGTAGGTGAACAGGGTCAAGACCTGTTCGTCCCGTTGAAAGCGTTCGCTGGCTTGCAGGGCCAGGGAGAAAAAGTCGGTTTCCTGCCAGCCACACGCTGGCAGATCCGCCAACACGGCGATGCGGCTGGCGTTGAGGTTGCGAATGCCGCCCAAAAGATTCAGGCCGTTGCGCTTGGGCAAATGCTCCAGGCAATCGACCACCAGGGCCAAGTCGAATCGGCGGGCCGCCAACTCGTCGGGCAACGGCCCGGGGGCAGCGAAAGCGACGCTGCTGTCCGGGTGAGCGAGCTTGAAAGCCTCCAGCGCCGGGAACTCGCTGGCGCCGATCAATAACAGGCGCGCGGGGGCATATCGGTCAAGTAAAGCGGCCAGTGCCTGCTGCGGCGTGCGCGAAGAAATACCTGCAATCATCGAAGATCCTCAATCAGATCTGCCAAGACTAGCCTGACCGAACGTTCGGGCCTAGAGCGGCCTGGCGACAAAAGCGTCAACCTGTCGTTAATACACGAATAAACCGCATGGCCTATTGCTGGCGGAGATTAAAACTCGGGTCTTTACTACCTGAATCGGTTCCAAGCCGATCCCTCAGGAGAAAACTAGATGAGCATAGTTCGGACAGCATTACCCTTGGTTCTGCTAACCAGTGTCTTGACTGGTTGCGCAGGTTTGCAGAAAACCGACTGGCCGACCTGTGCGGCGGTCGGTGGTGTCGTGGGTGCGGGCCTCGGTGCGACCGAAAGCTCGGCATGGGCAGGGTATGGTGCTCTGCTCGTCGGCGGTACGGCAGCGGCTTATTGCTGGGTGCACGGTGATGGCGACGAAGACGGCGATGGTGTGCTGGATAGTCGCGACAAGTGCCCAGGCACGCCTAAAGGCGTTCGGGTCGATGCCAACGGTTGCCCACCACCAGCACCTGTGGTCGAAGAGGCGGTTGTGGTCAAGGAAGAAACCATCGTCATCCGCGATGTTCACTTCCAGTTTAATAAGGCCACGCTTACCGCGTCCGACAAACAGGTACTCGACAAGATTGCCGCTCGCCTGAAAGCCGAAGCCCCTACTGCTCAACTGACCGTAACCGGCCATACCGACAGCGTGGGCAGCGATTCCTACAACCAGAAACTGTCGGATAAACGCGCCCACTCGGTGGTTGAATACCTCATCGAACAAGGCGTACCTCGCAGCAACTTCGTGTCGGTTGTCGGTGCCGGTGAGAGTCAGCCAGTTGCGGACAACAAAACCGCTGACGGTCGTGCACAGAACCGTCGTACGGAAATCAAAATCCAGCGTTAAGCCCCCTCGCATCCGCGCCTTGTGCAGTCGCGGATGCGGGTCTTTACTCCTGTGTAACCGGTATTGGCCGGTGACACAGGAGCTTTCAACATGATCGTTCTCACAAGGACCGTCTTGCCGGTTGTGCTACTTGGCAGCCTGTTGAACGGTTGCGCGACCCACAGCGATGGCTCTGCCCCCCTCAATCAACGAACCTGGCCAATCTGCAGCCTGATCGGCGGCCTGGTCGGTGGTGGTCTGGGCGCAATCGAGAGTGGCGGTTGGGCAGCGGGTGGGGCGGCGCTGGGTATCTTGTCCGGCGGCTTGATCTGTTATGCCCAGGATGGCGACGAAGACGGCGACGGCGTTTTCGACCGACGCGACCGTTGCGCTGATACTCCCGCCAATACCCCGGTCGACCATCGCGGTTGCCCGGCGCCGCAGTATCCGGCCAGCGTCAAATCCGAGCCTGCGCAATCCGAAGTCATCACCCTGAGCGATGCCGGCGACGTRCTGTTTGCCTCCAGTCAATCCGGCCTTACCCCGACGGCCAAGAGTCAGCTGGACGCGCTGATGAGCAAGTTCGAGGATGCCGATGTGGTCAGCATCAAGGTGGTCGGCCATACCGACAGCGTCGGTTCGGATGCCTATAACCAGGCCTTGTCGGAGCGGCGTGCCAGCAGCGTGGCGGAATACCTGTTGAGCCAGGGTGTGGCGCCGAACAAAGTCACCAGCGAAGGCAAGGGCGAGAGTCAACCGATTGCCGACAATGAAACAGAAGCAGGCCGTGCGAAAAACCGTCGCGTGGACCTGCATGTAAATCGCTGAGCCATGAGATAGAGCAGTCGGGCGACAGGTGTGAGCGCTGTGACGGCCGTTCGGCGGCCTACATGAAGATTTTTCCGTTGCCCTCTGGCTTATCCCGCGTGGAAGCCGTTACTGTGCGTGCAAACAATAATTTACATCGGGGGCGCGTATGAAAGTCTTATGGGGGCTGGGGCGGTTACTGACCTTGCTGTTCTGGTCGGTAGTGCTGCTCAATCTGCTCACACCGTTTGTCTTTCCGCTGCACCCGTTGGTCAACCTGGCCGGCGGCCTGTTGGGCTTCATCCATCTTCTGGAAGCGTTGCTGTGCTATCGCAGCCTTCGAGGTCGCGCTCATCCCTGGCTTGACCGCCTGAAGATCGTCATTTTCGGCGTATTCCACCTGCAAACCATTCCAGCCCCCACCGCTTCGAAGGCTTCCCATGCGTAAACTCTGTCTGCTCGCCGCACTCATCAGTCCATTGGCCAGCGCACAGGTGGTGAGTGTCGAACCCAACTCGCTGATGCGCTTGCCCAACACCGCCAGTACTCTGCAACTGGAACGCCTGGAAGTGGCCGATTACGGCACCTTGCTGATTCCCTCGAACGTGACCGAAGTCACCGTGGGTGAATTGCATCTGGGGCGTGAAGCGCGCATTGCCATCGTGCCGGGGGAACAGGCGCTGGCGCTGAAGGTCCGTCGCGCTGATTTGTCCGAAGGCAGCCAGATCACCGCCCGTGGCGCCCCCGGGACTTACCAGAAGGCGGCTCGATCCGGGCGCAATCTTGATTTGCAGATCAAGGCACTGAACGCACCGCAATTGATCGTTGATGCTCGTGGTGGTGCGGGCGCGCCGGGGTTCGTTGGTCTTGACGGGGCCAATGGCCAGGCACCGGGCTGCACCTGGGGCCAGGCCGGTCGCGGTGCTGATGGCAGCGATGGCAGTAACGGCCAGCCAGGGGCGCCGGGGGCACTGGTTAAACTGGCAGTACCGCATGAATTCCCGGCAGACCGGATCAAGGTTCAGGTGGCCGGCGGTGCCGGTGGCCTGGCCGGCCCGGGCGGCAAACCGGGCGCGGGTGGCAAGGCCAAGGGCTGCCTGATTTACAAGGCCGATGGCGGCAAGAGCGGTAAACCTGGCACCGACGGGCAGCCGGGGCCTGAAGGCGCGGCGGGTTCGGTGACGGTGCAGCGGTTGTAAGCAATCGCCGAAATGTGTGTCGTCTAGTCGATTGTCTTCGCGGGCAAGTCGGATCGCCGCACCRCCGCTCCTACATGGATCACGGAACCCTGTGGGAGCGGCGGTGCGGCGATCCGACTTGCCCGCGAAGCTTTTAAAGCGTCGGCCGAGCCGCTGCAATCGCCACCACCGCCAAACCCACCAACAGATTGATCCCCACCAACTGGCGAATCCGCCCCAGCACACCGGCACCCGCGGGCCAGTCCTGCCCGGTCACGGCGGTGCGCAGTTCCGGCAGCATCAGCGCCTGAATGCGGATAAACAGCGCGGTCATCACCACATACAAACCCATCATCACCTGCACATAGCGCGGTGCGGTTTCAAAACCATTGAAGTGCAAATTCAGCATGCCCACGCCGCTGACCGGCAGCAGAATCACTGCCACCCAGACCCAACGAAAGAAACCCTGAAACACTTCTACCCACAGTTTCAGCCGGGCAGGGCCTTCCAGCGCCTTCATCGCTGCGGGGCGCAGGACCATCCAGGCGAAAAACATGCCGCCGACCCAGACCAGGGCCGCCAGTACATGCAGGCTATAAATGAGGCTAAAAGGTGTCATTGGGTTACTCCGTTCTGCGCGGTATTCATTAGCGGGGTATGATAGCGACCGAACCGAACCACTGAAAATTTATCCAGCGTTTTTTGCGCCCGACAATCCATGATCAGCACCGAACTCAAAACCACGATCCAGGGCGCCTACTCGCGTTTTCTCGAAGCCAAGAGCCTCAAGCCGCGTTATGGCCAACGCCTGATGATCGCCGAAGTCGCCAAGGTCCTGGGTGACATCGACACCGACGACGAAGGCCGGCGCAGTGGCGACCCCGCGATAGTCGCGGTGGAAGCCGGCACCGGTACCGGCAAGACCGTGGCCTACAGCCTGGCGGCGATTCCCACGGCGAAGGCCGCCGGCAAACGCCTGGTGATCGCCACGGCCACCGTGGCCCTGCAAGAGCAGATCGTCTACAAGGACTTGCCCGACCTGATGCGCAACAGCGGGCTGAACTTCAGCTTCGCCCTGGCCAAGGGACGCGGGCGCTACATGTGCCTGTCCAAGCTCGACATGTTGCTCCAGGAGGGCCACGCGCAGACCGCCACGGCACAGTTGTTCGAAGAAGAAGGATTCAAGATCGAGGTCGATGAGGCCAGCCAGAAGCTGTTCACCAGCATGATCGAGAAGCTTGCCGGCAATAAGTGGGACGGCGACCGCGACAGTTGGTCCACCGCCCTGGAAGACGCCGACTGGGCACGCCTGACCACCGACCACAGCCAGTGCACCAACCGTCATTGCCCGAACTTCGGCCAGTGCGCCTTCTACAAGGCCCGCGAAGGCATGGGCAAGGTCGACGTGATCGTCACCAACCACGACATGGTCCTGGCCGACCTGGCCCTGGGCGGCGGCGCCGTGCTGCCGGACCCGCGCGATACCATCTACGTGTTCGACGAAGGCCATCACCTGCCGGACAAGGCCATCGGCCACTTCGCCCATTACACGCGCCTGCGCTCCACCGCCGACTGGCTGGAAACCACCGCCAAGAACCTCACCAAACTGCTGGCCCAACACCCGCTGCCGGGGGACCTGGGCAAGTTGATCGAGCAGGTGCCGGAGCTGGCGCGGGAGATCAAGACCCAGCAGCAGTTCATGTTCACCGCGTGCGAGCAGATTGCCGATTTCAAACCCGGCGAAGACGTTGAAGGCCGCGAGCGCCCGCGTCACCGATTCGTCGGCGGTGTGATTCCCGAGCACATGCGCGAGATGGGCATTGAACTGAAGAAAGGCTTCGCGCGGCTGACGGACTTGTTCACCCGCCTGACCGACCTGCTCAAGGAAGGCATGGATGGCGAGGTCAACATCGGCATCGCCAGCAACCAGGCCGAAGAGTGGTATCCGCTGTTCGGCAGCCTGCTGTCGCGTTCTTCCGGCAACTGGGAGTTGTGGACTGCCTTCACCGTCGAAGATCCGGAAGACAACCCGCCCATGGCCCGCTGGCTGACCCTGGCCGAGAGCGGTTCACTGTTCGACATCGAGGTCAACGCAAGTCCCATCCTCGCGGCGGAAATGCTTCGTCGCAACCTGTGGAACGTGGCGTATGGCTGTCTGGTGACTTCGGCGACCTTGACCGCCCTCGGCACCTTCGACCGCTTCCGCATGCGCGCCGGCCTGCCGAAAAAGGCCGTGACGGCGGTGGTGCCAAGTCCGTTCCATCACGCCGACGCCGGTGTGTTGCGGGTACCGAACCTGAACGCCGACCCCCGTGATGCAGCGGCGCATACCGCCGCGATCATTCGTGATCTGCCTGAATTGGTCGAAGGCTCGCGGGGCACGCTGGTGCTGTTTTCCTCGCGTAAACAGATGCAGGACGTGTTCGATGGCCTGGATCGCGACTGGCGCAAGCAAGTGTTCATCCAGGGCAACCTGTCGAAACAGGAAACCCTTAACAAGCACAAGGCGCGAGTCGATGGCGGGGATTCCAGCGTGTTGTTCGGCCTGGCGAGCTTCGCCGAAGGGGTCGACTTGCCCGGTGCCTATTGCGAGCACGTGGTGATCGCCAAGATTCCTTTCTCTGTGCCCGATGATCCGGTCGAGGCCGCACTGGCCGAGTGGATCGAAGCCCGGGGCGGCAATCCGTTCATGGAAATCTCCGTGCCGGACGCCTCGCTGAAGCTGGTCCAGGCCTGCGGTCGCTTGCTGCGCACCGAAGAAGACCGCGGCACGATCACCTTGCTCGACCGGCGCCTGGTGACCCAACGTTATGGCAAAGCCATCCTCAACGCGTTGCCGCCGTTCCGTCGAGAAATTTCCTGAAACACTGGTGGGTAGTTTTGCCCACCGCGTTGTCTATCTCTCTGCCATCGCTTTTCCACTGGCCCATTGAAGGTCGTTAGGGAGATTTTCGTTCTCATGATTTGCCGTTCGTTGCCTGCTGTTTTTGCCCTGCTGTTCGCAACACCGCTGTTGGCCGCTCCCGCCAGCCCGCAGACTTTGTTCAACTTTGTGCGCCCCGCCGACGTGGTCCAGGTGGCGACTCAGGACGCCAGCCTGCCGCAATCCAACGCCGAGCAAACCCCCGAGGGCGAAGTGCTGCGCCGGGTGACGTTCAACCCGGTCGCCCGGCCGACGTTGCGCCTGACCCCGCAAACCGGCGCCTGGGACTGGTCGCAGTCGGGCGTCATGAGCCTGCGGATCCAGAGCGCGATGAGCTGGGCCCTGACCCTGTACGTGACCATCCAGAGCAACGACGGCAAGACACTGGTCAGCCGCGTCGATCTGCCGGCAGGGCCTGCGCAAACCCTGTTGGTGCCTTTGCAAGCGACATCACCGCTGAACCAGGGCATGAAGTCTGGCCCGCCGATGCCGATGACTGTCGAGGGGCAGCGAGTGTTGCTGGCCAGCAGCGCCGGTGAACTGGATCGCAGCCAGGTGGTGTCGGTGAGTTTGTCGATGGACCAGCCGAAAGCCGCACAAAGCATCTTGCTGGAACGCTTTGGTGTGCAGGACGGCGAGTCAGTCACCCAAGCTGTATATGGCGGGTTGGTGGATGCTTACGGCCAGTCGACCCGAGACAAATGGCCGGAAAAAATCAGCAGCGACGAACAATTGAAAAGCGCCGCAAGCAAGGACCAGCAGCAACTGAAAACCTGGCTGGCCGAGCGTGAAAAGTCGTCCCTGGACAAGTTCGGTGGTCTAACCAAAGGCCCGTCCTTCAAGGCCAGCGGCTTTTTCCGCACCGAGAAACGCGACGGACGCTGGTATCTGGTGACGCCGGAAGGCCATCCGTTTTATTCGCTAGGGGTTAACACCGTCGCTGCAGACGTCAACCAGACTTACGTTGCCGGTCGCGAGTGGATGTTCGAATCCCTGCCCAAGGCGGACGAGGCCCTGGCCAGTCATTTCGGCGAAGGCGACAACCGTGGCGGCAACGGTGCCGATCAGGGCCGCGGCTACAATGCCGGGCGCTGGTACGACTTCTACGGCGCCAATCTGCAGCGTCTGTATGGCGATCCGTGCGTGAAGGGTAGCGATACCAAGGCCGGTGTCGCCGAAGCGGCCAAGACCGAAGCGACAGAAGCGAAAGCCGCTGAGCAAAAACCTGTCGAACCGTGCAAGGCGCTATTCGACGAGCAACGTTGGGCCAGTCACACCCTTGATCGTTTGCAGGCCTGGGGCTTCAACACCATCGGTAACTGGAGTGCGCCGGTACTGGGCAACGCTGATCGCGTGCCGTACACCTTGCCGCTATCGATCGTCGGCGACTACGCCAGCATCAGCACCGGTACCGACTGGTGGGGCGGCATGCCCGACCCGTTCGACCCGCGTTTCGCCATGGCCACCGAACGTGCCGTGGCCATCGCCGCCCGCGATCATCATGACGATCCGTGGCTGATTGGTTACTACGCTGACAACGAACTGGCCTGGGCCGGTCCCGGCGATGACCCGAAAGCCCAATATGCCTTGGCCTACGGCACTTTGAAAATGACCACCGACGTGCCGGCCAAGCGCGCGTTCCTCAAGCAACTGCGCGACAAGTACCGTAACCAGGCTGGTTTGTCGAAAGCCTGGGGCATTGATCTGCCGGCCTGGGAGCTGATGGAAGATCCGGGGTTCGTGCCGCCACTGCCAAGCGCCGAGCACCCGGAAATCGAAGCCGACTTCAAATACTTCCAGAAGGTCTTTGCCGACACTTACTTCAAGACCATCTCCGACTCGCTCAAGTGGCACGCGCCGAACCAATTGCTGCTCGGCGGCCGTTTCGCGATCAGCACGCCGGAAGCGGTGGAGTCCTGCGCCCAGTACTGCGACGTGTTGAGTTTCAACATGTACACCTTGCAACCCCAGGACGGTTACGACTTCGCCAAACTGCTCAGTCTCGACAAACCGGTGCTGATCACCGAGTTCAATTTCGGCTCGGCTGATCGTGGCCCGTTCTGGGGCGGCGTCACGCCGTTGGCGAAGGAGGAGGACCGCGGTGCGGCTTATGCCAACTTCCTCAAGCAGGCCTTGAGCGAGCCGTCGATTGTTGGCGTGCATTGGTTTCAGTACCTCGATCAACCGGTCACCGGGCGTCTGCTTGACGGTGAAAACGGTCACTTCGGGTTGGTGGGCATTACTGATCTGCCGTTCCAGGGTTTTGTCGATAGCGTGCGCAAGAGCAACCTGGCGACGGTCGAGCAATTGGGCAAAGAGGCCGAGAAGGCTACGGCCGCCGCCGACAAAGCCAGCCACGACGCCGAGGGCGGCCGCAAGGCCGAGGCCGGCAAGGGGCCGGGGAAGGGCGCTGGTGGGCATTCCGGCAAAGGTCATTAAATTCTGAGGCAGCCAAGATCGCAGCCTTCGGCAGCTCCTACAGGGGAAGTGTAAACACCTTGTAGGAGCTGCCGCAGGCTGCGATCTTTTGATTTTCATCTTGATCTTGAATTGACCGCCTAGCCCGCCCCTGTTCCAAAAACCCTCAAGGGCTGGAACAATGCGGCCCAATTTACAGAACGTTTTCCGGGGAGTTGCGGGTGCAGATTCAGGGTCATTACGAGCTTAAGTTCGAAGCGGTGCGAGAGGCGTTCGCTGCGCTGTTCGACGATCCCCAGGAGCGTGGCGCAGCGTTGTGCGTTCAGATTGGTGGCGAAACCGTCCTCGATCTGTGGGCCGGCACTGCCGACAAGGACGGGGCCGAGGCCTGGCACAGCGACACCATCGCCAACCTGTTCTCCTGCACCAAGACTTTTACCGCTGTCACCGCGCTGCAACTGGTGGCCGAAGGCAAGCTGCAACTGGATGCCCCGGTCGCGCGCTACTGGCCTGAGTTCGCCGCCGCCGGCAAAGAGTCCGTCACCCTGCGACAATTGCTCTGCCATCAGGCCGGCCTTCCGGCATTGCGCGAGTTACTGGCCCCCGAAGCCCTTTACGACTGGCAAACCATGGTCGACGCCCTGGCCGCCGAAACGCCATGGTGGACGCCGGGCGAAGGCCACGGTTACGCGGCGATCACCTATGGCTGGCTGGTCGGTGAATTGCTGCGCCGTGCCGACGGTCGTGGACCGGGGGAATCCATCGTCGCGCGGGTCGCCAAGCCGTTGGGCCTGGACTTCCATGTCGGCCTGGCCGACGAAGAGTTCCATCGCGTGGCCCACATTGCGCGGGGCAAGGGCAATGTCGGCGATGCGGCCGCCCAGCGCCTGCTGCAAGTGACCATGCGTGAGCCAACGGCCATGACGACCCGGGCGTTCACCAACCCGCCGTCGATCATGACCAGCACCAACAAACCCGAGTGGCGACGCATGCAGCAGCCGGCCGCCAATGGCCATGGCAATGCCCGCAGCCTGGCCGGCTTCTATGCAGGCCTGCTCGATGGCCGCTTGCTGGAAAGCGAGATGCTCGATGAACTGACCCGCGAGCACAGCCTCGGCGAGGACAAGACTTTACTGACCCAGACCCGTTTTGGCCTGGGCTGCATGCTCGATCAACCGGACGTTGCCAATGCCACCTTCGGCCTTGGCCCGCGTGCGTTTGGTCATCCGGGTGCCGGCGGTTCCATCGGTTTTGCCGACCCGGAGCACGATGTGGCTTTCGGATTTGTGACAAATACCCTGGGGCCGTACGTCTTGATGGACCCGCGCGCCCAAAAGCTGGTGCGGGTTCTGGCCACTTGTCTGTAAAAACGACTATCGGGTGTCAGGGCTGGAACCCGATAGCCATTCCAGTTTCAAACCGTCTGCTTCTACCGGCCAATCTGGCCTGATTTTTTTGACTTCATTTTTGTGGATATCCAATGTCATCCAATAAAACCCTCGCCTTGGCCCTGTGCTTTGCTATTACCGGTTGCGCACAGACTCCACAGAAAGATGCGACGGCGCCTGTCGCCAAGACTGAAAGCGGCAGCCACTGGTACTGGCCGTTCGGCTCCGACGACAGCACCGGCAAGCCCGTGGCCAAGCCGGAGGTGAAACCTGCAGTCAAGCCCGTTGCGGTGGCCAAGGCCGAAACCGATAGCGGCAGCAAGTGGTGGTGGCCGTTCGGCGGCAGCAAGCAGAGCGCCGCCAAAGCTGTGCCGATGCCAGATCCAAAAGTCACCCAGGCCTGGCTTGACGACTACGAACCGCGTCTGCGCGAGGCGGTCAAGGGCAGCAACATGCAACTCGAGCGCCGCGAAAACGTGCTGGTGGTGACGACGCCGGTCGAAGGCTCGTTCAACCCTGATCGTCCGGCCATGCTGCTGCCGGTCACACTCGGTCCGTTTACCCGCATTGCCAAAATCCTTGAAGCCGATCCACAGACCGCGGTCCTGATTCTCGGCCACAGCGATACGTCCGGTGCGGCGTCTGCCAACGTCAAGCTGAGCCAGGAACGTGCCCAGGCCGTCGCGGCGATTTTCCGTCTCAGTGGTTTGCAGCGTGATCGCCTGATGCTGCGTGGCCTGGGCGGTGATGCGCCGCGCGCCGCCAACGACAGCGCGGAAGGGCGTGCGTTGAACCGCCGCGTGGAGCTGCTGGTGACCCCGCAAAACACCATGGTCGCACTGCTGAGCAAGTACAACATGCCGGCGCCGGCCCCTGTGACCAAGGTCACTGCCGCTGACGTCAAGCCGGTCGCCAAGCCTGTGACACCGGCCCCGGCTGCGAAAAAAGCGACCGTCCCGACCACGAAAAAAGCGCCAGCGAAAAAAGCACCGGCCAAGAAATCACCTGCGAAAACCGCAACGCCGGCGAAAAAGACCACGCCAGCCAAAGCCTCCGCGGCTGACAAGAAAGGCGCCGCCACCGATACTGCAAAGCAGTGATTCGTTAACCAAAAGGAATGCGCCATGACCCAGGGCCTGGCTGATATGCGTCGTGACTACACCCGTGATGGCCTGACCGAGGCACAAGCCCCGGCCGAGCCGTTTGCGCTGTTCCACCAGTGGTTCGCCGACGCGGTGAAAACCGAGCAGGCGCCGGTGGAAGCCAACGCCATGACCCTGGCCACCGTCGACCAGGACGGTCGACCGCACTGTCGCATTCTGTTGCTCAAGGGCCTGGACGAACAGGGCTTCACCTTTTTTACCAACTACGACAGCGCCAAGGGCCAGCACCTGGCCGCGAATCCGTTCGCGGCCATGACGTTTTTCTGGCCGGCGCTGGAGCGCCAGGTGCGCATCGAAGGGCGGGTGGTGAAGGTCACGCCTGAGGAGTCCGACGCCTATTATCAGGTCCGTCCGCTGGGCAGTCGCCTGGGGGCCTGGGCATCGCCGCAGAGCCGTGTGATCGCCGATCGTGGCGAGCTCGAAACGCTGCTCAAGGACACCGAGCACCGTTTCAGCGACACCCAGCCGCATTGCCCTGAACACTGGGGCGGTTATCGCCTGCTGCCGGAGCGCATTGAATTCTGGCAGGGCCGCCCAAGCCGCCTGCATGACCGCCTCAATTACCGCCAGCAGGGCTCCGGCTGGATTCTTGAACGTCTGGCCCCCTGAGCAGTTTACCTACCGGGATAGCCTGCCGCAGCGGCCTCTAGCCACTTCGGCAGGTCTCGACGCTTGATCTTCTGCACCTGAGCGCTCGCCAACTGTTCGAGCATGAAGGCTTTTTTCTGCTCGTCCTTGCCCGCCAGCGCTAGCGCCAGGTCGCGGTCCATCCAGCGTTTGATCCGTACGTACAACCACCCGTGGAAGTACAGACCAGCGACGGTAGTAACGAAAATGATAAAGTAGTCCATGAAAATCCTTGGCCAGTGGGGCAGTTTTCCGATTTTGCCGCTACTGTGTGAGTTCGTGGAGGCGCCTTAACGGAGCCTGAATCAAACCAATTTTACCCGGGCGGTGCCGTGACAGGCGTCAAGCTGCGGAGTTTAATGAATATCTGTTTCTTTGGAGTTGATGCTATGCGTAAGTCTGTTCTGCTGGTTGCTTCCTTTTCCACGATGGCGATGTTGCTCACTGGTTGCCAATCGAACCTGACCGGTGACTCCTACTCCCGTGACGAGGCGCGTCGTGTGCAGACCGTTCGCATGGGCACCATCGAAGCATTGCGTCCGGTGAAAATCGAAGGCACCAAAACCCCGATCGGCGGCGCTGCAGGCGCAGTGGTCGGCGGCGTTGGCGGTAGCTCCATCGGTGGYGGCAAAGGCAGCGTCGTTGCTGCCGTCATCGGTGCTGTGGCCGGCGGTCTGCTCGGTTCGGCCGCTGAAGAAGGCCTGACCCGCACCCAGGGCGTGGAAATCACCGTGCGCGAAGACGATGGCAGCATGCGCGCCTACGTTCAGGAAGTTCAGCCGAACGAGGTGTTCCGTGTTGGCGAGCGTGTGCGCATCGCCAGTGTGAATGGCACCAGCCGCGTTTCGCACTAAGCGCAAACACCGGATAAACAAAAAACCCGATCAGGTGACTGATCGGGTTTTTTGTTTTTGGCTGAGGTGAGTCTTGATTGGCGCCAGGCGTTATCGCGGTTTATCAGTATGCCAGGCTGGAGTTCTTGCGGCTCGCCATCGCCGTCACCCCATAACCGATCAGCGCGGCCAGAATCGAACCGGTCAGGATCCCCATGCGATCCATCCCGGCGAAATCACTCACGCCCGGCTCAAAGGCCAGCGAGCCGACAAACAGGCTCATGGTGAAGCCGATGCCGCAGAGAATCGCCACGCCCAATATCTGGCCCCAATTGGCGCCTTGGGGCAGAGCGGCGATACCGGTTTTCACGGCCAGCCAGGTCAGGCCGAAGACACCGACGGTCTTGCCCAGCAACAGCCCGATGGCGATGCCCATGGGGACGTGGTGAGTGAAGCTTTCGACGGTGACACCGCTCAGGGACAGGCCGGCATTGGCAAACGCGAACAGCGGCAGAATGCCGTAGGCGACCCACGGGTGCAGGGCGTGTTCCAGGGTCAGCAATGGCGAGGGCTCGGCATTTTTTGTGCTCAGCGGAATGCAGAAAGCCAGGGTTACACCGGCCAGGGTGGCGTGGACACCGCTCTTGAGCACGCAGACCCAGAGAATCAAGCCAATGATCATGTAGGGCCCGAGCTTGACCACGCCGAGCCGGTTCATCCCGATCAGCGCGGCAATACAGGCCGCGGCCAGCGCCAGGGACAGGGTCGACAGCGCACCGGAATAGAAGATCGCAATGATGATGATCGCGCCGAGGTCGTCGATGATCGCCAGGGTCATCAGGAACAGTTTCAGCGAGACCGGAACGCGTTTGCCCAGCAGCGCCAACACGCCAAGGGCGAAGGCGATGTCGGTAGCGGTCGGGATTGCCCAGCCGTTGAGGGCCGGTGGCGTGTCGCGATTGAGGTACCAGTAGATCAGCGCCGGCACTACCATGCCACCAATCGCCGCCGCGCCAGGCAGGACGATTTGCGACGGTTTGGACAACTGGCCGTCGAGGACTTCGCGCTTCACTTCCAGGCCAATCAGCAGGAAAAACAGCGCCATCAGGCCGTCGTTGATCCACAGCAGCAACGGCTTGGCGATTTTAAGCGCGCCGATCTGTGCCACCACGGGGGTGTCCAGCAGGCCGTTGTACAGCCACGACAGCGGCGAGTTGTTGATGATTAGAGCCAGAACGGCAGCGGCGATCAGTAACAGACCGCTGGCAGCTTCCAACTGAAAGAAACGCGTGAAAGTGCTACGCAGAGGCAAGGTCGCTCTCCATCCGTGAATTCAAAAGGTGTTACACCCTAACAAGTACTGTTAGTTGTTAAAACAAAAGTTATATTCTTTTTTGTTATATGCCGTTACAGAGTGAACCGCCAGTACCGAGCAGAGCCTAGCAGTTGCCGGGCGTATTGGACCTCAGCTGTACCTGTGCTGGATGTAGGTTTTTTCCTAAGCTTGTTGGATGAGCCTCGATAAAAGGCCGACTCCTGCCCGATTCAACGAGAAAACCATCATGAGCGACAACCGACAGTGGTCCCGCGAAGCGATCCGGATCATCGAAGCCGATTTCCAGCGCAGCGCCGACACCCACTTGATCCCCTTGCCGCTGCCGGGTTTTCCAGGCATCGAGTTGTACTTCAAGGATGAATCCAGCCACCCCACGGGCAGTCTCAAGCACCGACTGGCCCGTTCGCTGTTCCTGTACGCGCTGTGTAATGGCTGGCTCAAGCCAGGAGCGCCGGTCATTGAGGCTTCCAGCGGTTCCACGGCGATTTCCGAAGCGTATTTCGCGCGCATGCTGGGCTTGCCGTTCATTGCGGTGATGCCGGCGACTACCTCGAAAGAAAAGATCGCGCAAATCGCCTTCTATGGCGGCCAAAGCCACCTGGTGGACGATCCGACCCAGATCTACGCCGAGTCTGAACGACTGGCCCGCGAACACGACGGGCACTTCATTGACCAGTTCACCTACGCCGAGCGCGCCACCGACTGGCGGGCGAACAACAACATTGCCGAGTCGATCTTTCATCAGATGCGTTTCGAGCAGCATCCCGAGCCGAGCTGGCTGATTTCCAGTCCCGGTACCGGGGGCACCACGGCCACCCTGGGCCGATACGTGCGTTATCGCCAGTATTGCACCCGCGTGCTGTGTGCCGATGCCGAGCGTTCGGTGTTCTTCGATTACTACCAGACCGGCGATGCCAGCCTGCGACTGGACCACGGCTCGCGGATCGAAGGTATCGGCCGGCCGCGTGTGGAGGCGTCGTTTCTGCCCAAGGTGATCGACGCGATGGTCAAGGTGCCGGATGCCTTGTCACTGGCGGCCATGCACTACCTGGCGGAGCGTTTGGGACGCCATGTGGGCGGGTCGAGCGGGACCAACCTGATCGGCGCGCTGATGGCCGCTCAGCACATGAAGGCGCAGGGGGAGACGGGGTCGATGGTGGCGATTCTGTGTGACAGCGGCGAGCGCTACGCCACAACCTATTACGATCAGGATTGGCTCAAGGCTCAGGGGTATGAGTTGAGCGGGTTGATTGCTGCGGTGGCGGCGACAGTGGAGCGGGGTGAGCCGCTGCCGGCGTCGGTACTGCGCGCCAATATCTGAGATCTTTCAGACACTGAGTACCAATGTGGGAGCGAGCTTGCTCGCGATGGCGGATTAACATTCAACTCTTGTGCTGACTGATTGGCCGCTATCGCGAGCAAGCTCGCTCCCACAGGGTTTTGCATTGTTTCCGGGATCGGGTATCAGGCTTCCAGGCCGAGAATATCCCGAGCCACAGCCTCGGCAATGCGAATCCCGTCAACACCCGCCGACAGAATCCCGCCCGCATAACCGGCACCCTCACCGGCCGGGAACAAGCCTTTCACGTTCAGGCTCTGCATCGATTCGTTGCGGGTAATACGCAGCGGTGAGGATGTGCGGGTCTCGATCCCGGTCAGCACCGCGTCGTGCAGCGAATAACCACGAATCTGCTTCTCGAACGCCGGCAGGGCTTCGCGAATCGCTTCGATGGCGAACGCCGGCAGTGCCAACGCCAGGTCACCCAGGGCTACGCCCGGCTTGTAGGACGGCTCGACGCTGCCCAGTTCGGTGGATGGTTTTCCCGCGATAAAATCGCCGACCAGTTGCGCCGGGGCTTCGTAGTTGCTGCCGCCCAGCACAAAGGCGTGGGATTCCAGGCGCTCCTGCAGCTCGATACCGGCCAGCGGGCCGCCCGGGTAATCGACTTCCGGGGTGATGCCAACGACGATACCGGAGTTGGCATTGCGCTCGTTACGCGAGTACTGGCTCATGCCGTTGGTGACCACGCGGTTCGGCTCGGAAGTCGCTGCCACCACAGTGCCGCCCGGGCACATGCAGAAGCTGTAGACCGAGCGGCCGTTCTTGGCGTGGTGCACCAGTTTGTAGTCGGCGGCGCCCAGTTTCGGGTGGCCGGCGTACTTGCCCAGGCGCGCACGGTCGATCAGAGACTGCGGGTGTTCGATGCGGAAACCCACCGAGAACGGCTTGGCTTCCATGAACACACCACGGCCGTGGAGCATGCGGAAAGTGTCGCGGGCGCTGTGGCCAAGGGCCAGGATCACGTGTTTCGAATGAATYTGTTCGCCGCCATTGAGTTCGACGCCGACCAGTTGTCCGTCTTCGATCAGCACGTCGGTGACACGCTGCTGGAAGCGCACTTCACCGCCCAGGGCGCGAATCTGCTCCCGCATGTTTTCCACCACGCCGGTCAGACGGAACGTACCGATGTGCGGCTTGCTGACGTAGAGGATTTCTTCCGGGGCACCGGCCTTGACGAATTCGTGCAGGACTTTACGACCGAGGAATTTCGGGTCCTTGATCTGGCTGTAGAGCTTGCCGTCGGAGAATGTCCCTGCGCCGCCTTCACCGAACTGCACGTTGGATTCCGGGTTGAGCACGCTTTTGCGCCACAGGCCCCAAGTGTCCTTGGTGCGCTGGCGTACTTCGGTGCCGCGTTCGAGGATGATCGGCTTGAAGCCCATTTGCGCCAGCAGCAGCCCGGCGAAAATCCCGCACGGGCCGAAGCCGACGACGATCGGCCGCGCGCTCAGGTCGGCCGGTGCCTGGCCTACCGCTTTGTAGCTGACATCAGGCGCCACGTTGACGTTACGGTCATCGGCAAACTTGTGCAGGACCAAAGCCTCATCGCGAACTTCAAGGTCGATGGTGTAGATGAAGCACAGCTCGGAGGACTTTTTTCGCGCATCGTAGCTGCGCTTGAACAAGGTGAAATCGAGCAGGTCATCGCTGGCAAGCCCTAAGCGCTGCACGATGGCAGGGCGCAGGTCTTCTTCGGGATGGTCGATCGGCAACTTGAGTTCGGTGATTCGTAACATGGCAGGATCCGGTTCGCGGGGCGCACAACTGCGCCAGGGCGTTTGAAGCCCGCGATTATAAGCCCCAAAGGCAATGCCCAGTGAGGCAAAAACCGCCTCTCGTCGAATCAGTCGTCGCGCGAGCCGCCGAAATACCCGCATCCACGCTGGACCTGGCCGTCAACGCGCAGCTCGGCACTCATGTGCTGGATGCTGCCGGTGCTGCTGTCGACGCAACGTTGCGGCGCAACCCACAGTTCGATGTGTTGGTTATTGGCTTCGGTGCTGAGGTTGAAACGGCCATCGCCCAGTTGCTCTTCCACGTAGGGCACGGCGAGGGGAGGCTGGCCGGCGCGGTCAATGACCATGCCTTTGCCGCTGACCTTGACGTTCCATTCCGGCGTATGGCCGGCGGCGCGCAGGATCAGCAGTTTGAAGTTCGGATCGTCGCACGCGGTGCCTGAGCGCTCGACACGGTACAACTGCTCCAGATCGACCTGGCCGTCACCACCGCTGCCGGCCACAACCCGCCCACGCACGTCGGCAAACAGTTTGCCCTGCTTGTCCGCCAGGTTTGCCGCCTGCTGCAGGACGCTGGTACCACCCGTGTCGTTGACCACATAGCGGTTTGCCTGGTTGCACGGCTGGAACAGCAGCTTGCCGTCCGCCGCGGTCAGCTGGCCTTGCATGCGTGTCTGGCCGACGTGGGAGTCGCTCTGCCGTTCACCCTCGAACAACTGGCAAGCGGCGAACAGCGGAAGCAGGGCAACGAGGACTAGGGAACGGGCAACACGCATCTTGGGGTCTCCTGACAAGTGTCGCCACGTTACTCAGGCTGACCGTTCATCACAACCCGTTATTGCCTCCACTATGTACAGGCACTGTCACAACCTGTGTGCTTCGGTCTTCAGATGTGAAAGGTCTGACCGGTCTGCAACCCTTCCACGCTCTTGGCGTAGGCCAATGCAACATCCGCTGCAGGAACCGGCTTGAAGCCACGGAAGTACGGCGCGTATTTGCCCATGGCTTCCACCAGCACGTTCGGACTGATCGAATTCACCCGCAGACCGCGCGGCAGTTCGATGGCGGCGGCGCGGACGAAGCTGTCCAACGCTCCGTTGACCAAGGCTGCCGACGCGCCGCTGTAAATCGGATCGTGACTGAGCACGCCAGTGGTGAAGGTGAACGATGCGCCGTCATTGGCGAACTCGCGGCCGATCAACAGCAGGTTGACCTGGCCCATGAGTTTATCTTTCAGGCCCAGGGTAAAGCTCTCCTCGGTCATCTCATTGAGCGGTGCGAAGGTCACGTTGCCGGCGGCACACACCAGTGCATCGAATTTGCCGGTCTGCTCGAACAGTTTGCGAATCGAGGTGCTGTCGCTGATGTCCACCTGAAAATCGCCGCTGTTACGGCCAATCCGGATGATTTCATGGCGTTGCGACAGTTCCTTGTCGACTGCCGAACCGATGGTGCCGTTTGCGCCGATCAAAAGAATTTTCATGGGGGCTGATCCTCGTATGGGTTGAACGCGGTATCAGTTTAGGGTGGTTTTTTCCGTAGATAAGCGCACTAATAGGCAACCTTTGGTTTTCAAATGGAAACAATCCATGAGCGAGATGGATGACCTGGCCGCGTTCGCCGTATTGATCGAAGCGGGAAGTTTCACCCTGGCGGCGCAGCAGCTCGGTTGCAGCAAAGGCCAGCTGTCCAAGCGCATCAGCCAGCTAGAAGCGCAGTTTTCCGTGGTGCTGTTGCAACGTACCACCCGCCGCTTGAGCCTGACCGCCGCCGGTGCTGCGTTGTTGCCCCAGGCACAGGCGCTGGTGGTGCAAGTCGAGCGGGCGCGTCAGGCCCTGGCGCGTCTGAAGGACGACATGGCCGGTCCGGTGCGGATGACGGTGCCGGTGTCGCTCGGGGAAACCTTCTTCGATGGGTTGTTGCTGGAGTTCTCCGCCAAATACCCTCAGGTGCAGATTGAGCTGGAGCTCAACAACAGCTACCGCGAACTGTCCCGCGACGGCTTCGATCTGGCGATTCGTTCTGACGTGGCGATTGACCAGCGACTGGTGGCGCGTCCGTTGCTGGCGTGGCAAGAACTGACCTGTGCCAGTCCGGCTTATCTGGAACAATACGGTGAGCCGCAAACGCCCCAGGCGCTGGCCGAACATCGCTGCCTGCTCAACAGCCATTACAGCGGCCGCGAAGAATGGCTGTATCACCAGCAGCATGAATTGTTGCGGGTGCGGGTGTCGGGGCCGTTCGCCAGCAACCACTACAACCTGTTGAAGAAAGCCGCACTGGTCGGTGYCGGTATTGCGCGCCTGCCGTCCTACTGTTTGCCAACGGAGCTGGCGGACGGGCGTTTGCGATGGCTGCTGCGCGATTATCAGACCCGCAGCATGCCGATGTATCTGGTGCATCCGTATCAGGGCGGTTTGCCCAAGCGCACGCAGGTACTGGCGGATTATTTGATCGGGTGGTTCAAGCGCAGTGGGGAGGTGCTGGATCGGTTGTAATGACCCCCAGTAGGAGCGAGCTTGCTCGCGAAGAACGTATAGACACCACGTTCATCCAGCCAGCCACCGTCATCGTTAACGTCCATCGCGAGCTCGCTCCTACAAGGGGTCTCATGGCGGGCATAAAAAAACGGCCCGAAGGCCGTTTTCTGTTTACCGCAATGGCTCAACCGCCGAGGTACGCTTCGCGCACTTTCGGGTCGGTCAGCAGTGCTTCGCCGGTGCCTTGCATCACCACCCGGCCGTTCTCCAGCACGTAGGCGCGGTCAGCGATTTTCAGCGCCTGGTTGGCGTTCTGCTCGACCAGGAACACCGTCACACCGTCCTTGCGCAGCTGTTCGATGATGTCGAAGATCTGCTGGATGATGATCGGTGCCAGGCCCAGGGAAGGCTCGTCGAGCAGCAACAGCTTGGGCTTGCTCATCAGCGCACGGCCGATGGCGAGCATTTGCTGTTCGCCACCGGACATGGTGCCGCCACGCTGGGCGAAGCGTTCTTTCAGGCGTGGGAAAAGTCCGAGGACCTTGTCCATCTGTTCCTGATAATCGCCCTTGTCGGTGAAGAAACCACCCATGGAGAGGTTTTCTTCCACGGTCAGGCGGGAAAACACCCGACGACCTTCCGGTACCACGGCGATGCTCTTGCGCATGATCTGCGAGGAGTCCTGACCGACCAGTTCCTCACCCATGTAGCGGATGCTGCCGCTGTGGGCCTGCGGCGAACCRCAGAGCGTCATCAGCAGGGTCGACTTGCCGGCACCGTTGGCGCCGATCAGGGTCACGATCTCGCCCTGACGGACTTCGACGTTGACGCTGTGCAGGGCCTGGATCTTGCCGTAGAAGGTGGAAACGTTTTCGAACTGCAGCATTTACGCTTCCCCCAGGTAGGCTTTGATCACTTCAGGATTGTCGCGGATCTGTTCCGGCGTGCCGTTGGCCAGGGGGGTGCCCTGGTTGATCACGACGATGTGGTCGGAAATGCTCATGACCAGTTTCATGTCGTGTTCGATCAGCAGCACGGTGACGTTGTGCTCCTCACGCAGCACACTGATCAGCGCCTTGAGGTCTTCGGTTTCCTTTGGGTTCAGGCCGGCGGCCGGTTCGTCGAGCATGAGGATCCGCGGACGGGTCATCATGCAGCGGGCGATTTCCAGGCGACGTTGCTGACCGTAGGCCAGGGTGCCGGCCGGACGGTTGGCGAACTCCTTGAGGTGAACCTTTTCCAGCCAGTACTCGGCGTACTCCATGGCCTCGCGTTCGCTTCTGCGAAATGACGGAGTCTTGAACAGGCCGGACAGGAAGTTGGTGTTCAAGTGACGGTGCTGGGCGATCAAGAGGTTCTCGACCGCGGTCATGTCCTTGAACAGCCGCACGTTCTGGAAAGTACGCACCACGCCCTTGAGGGCGATCTTGTGGCCGGGCAGGCSCTCGATGGCCT
This sequence comes from Pseudomonas sp. P4_C3, assembly GCF_056402075.1. Classification (NCBI taxonomy): domain Bacteria; kingdom Pseudomonadati; phylum Pseudomonadota; class Gammaproteobacteria; order Pseudomonadales; family Pseudomonadaceae; genus Pseudomonas; species Pseudomonas sp. P4_C3. The sequence goes on along the minus strand of NZ_JBFUIC010000017.1, from coordinate 1,013 downwards.
CGCCGTCCAGCAGGATGCTGCCGCCGCTCGGCTTGTAGAAGCCGGTCAGGCAGTTGAACACGGTGGTCTTGCCGGCGCCGTTGGGGCCGATCAGTGCCACGACCTGCTTTTCCTTCACGCTCAGGGCTACGCCGTTGACCGCCAGCAAACCGCCGAAGCGCATGCTCAGATTTTCTACTTTAAGGATCTCGCGGCTCATTTACGCAGCTCCATGTGAGGACGTTGCATGGGCAGCAGACCTTGAGGACGCCAGATCATCATCAGCACCATCAAGGCACCGAACATCAACATGCGGTATTCGCTGAAGTCACGCATCAGCTCGGGCAACAGAATCATTACGACGGCCGCGAGGACCACGCCCAATTGCGAGCCCATGCCGCCCAGCACCACGATGGCGAGGATGGTGGCCGATTCGATGAAGGTAAATGACTCCGGCGTCACCAGACCCTGACGTGCAGCGAAGAAGCTACCGGCAAATCCGGCGAAGCAGGCGCCCAGGGTGAAGGCCGACAGCTTGATCACGGTCGGGTTCAGGCCCAAGGCACGGCAGGCGATTTCGTCTTCACGCAAGGCTTCCCAGGCACGGCCGATCGGCATACGCAGCAGACGGTTGATCACGAACAGCGCGAACAGCGCCAGCAACAGCGCCACCAGGTAGAGGAATACCACCTTGCTGACCGGGTTGTAAGTCAGGCCGAAGTACTCGTGGAAGGTCTGCATGCCTTCGGCGGCCGTTCTATCGAAGCTCAGACCGAACAGCGACGGTTTGGGGATGTTGCTGATGCCGTTCGGTCCGCCCGTGAGGTCTGTCAGGTTACGCAGGAACAGACGGATGATCTCACCGAAGCCCAGGGTCACGATCGCCAGATAGTCACCGCGCAGACGCAGCACCGGGAAGCCCAGCAGGAAGCCGAACGTCGCAGACATCAGTCCGGCGATGGGCAGGCAGATCCAGAAGCTCAGGCCGTAGTAGTGCGACAGCAGCGCATAGCTGTAGGCGCCCACCGCGTAGA